>CALETL010000150.1 GCA_937920485.1 uncultured Phycisphaerae bacterium | reverse complement strand
CCATTGTCTCTCTACCTCATAGTTGACAAGCCGTTGTCTCTGCCAGTCCCGGTCATCTTTTAGCAGTGCCAACAAAAACTGACCGCGAATGAAATGGAATTTCCTGCTACAAGGAGCTATGTAATGGGCTTGCTTATCAGTTGCCCTTATGAGCCGGATCCAACGGACTGCGCTTTGCATGACATTAGGAAAAGGCCCATAGAAGAAAGAATAGAATTCTCCAAGCAATTGACCGATGAGGAGATTCATCGCATTATAGCCATACACAAAAAGTGCCTTGCTCAAAAGGAGGTGAAAAAACACCCATAATGGAGCCATTGTTGTCCAAAAGTGCCTTGAGGCACATAAATAAAAGGGCCCACGGCCCGGGGGGTAAAACTTTCAAAATCGCTCCGCTGTTTCGGGTTTGGAGTCAGGAGGCAGAGGTTGTTTTGATTTTTTGTTGTTAATTGTAGGTTTGAAATTAGGGGTTTGCCGGGTATAATTCTTTTTAATTATGAATTCTTAATGTTGATCCTTCGGCAATGCTCAGGGCAGGCTAGGGCTTGTGGGTGTGTTGGGGGGAGATAAATGATTATTGATTAATGTATAATGATTATTGTCTGCGCTGGCATAAACCCCCTCCTTCCTATCGGAGTACTCCCCCTTGGCAAGGGGAGAGCTTTGAGGAGTCTACGTTCTCAGAACAAGCTTCCGCCGTCGCTCTACAAGCTATGGCGGATAAAAAAGCTTGAACTCTTACGAATAAAGTAAACATGTCGCGAAAAGGCGACAAAATATACTTGTTTTATATTTTATTATTCTCTTGCTTCTCTTTGGATTCATGCTATATTGTAATTACATTTGTCGTGTTAGCAGCTTACTTTTGATCCTCATCGGCGACAGCTGATTATTCAGCTTGCCGGAGAGGGATCCGTTTTTTCTGGGTTCCCCTTCAAAACTGTTTGCGTGTGAATTGTGCGCTCGCCAACACATCCCTGGTTGACTCAGGCAGAATAATGCCAAGAAAACACACAAATTGAAAGAGAGGTAGCAATGAGCACTTTAACTGTAACTGCTGCGAACAGGAGTTCCGGCAGGCTCAAAAGAGAATCGCCGTTCCGACATCGCAAACGATTCCCTTTGACAACACGATTTCGCAGGGAAAAAGTCCGTGTGATTCGGCAACAGCTTGCTGAAGGCATTTATGATCTCGATGAACATTTGAACGCTGTGGTTGACAGTCTACATGCGGTCCTCACAGGTCCTAAGATGGTTTCTACAGACCATAGTCCAATATAGCAGACAATAAGCATGCGGATTCAAAAATCCAGGTCCAGTTCTGTCTGAACCTGGCTTCGGGAGTGGGTGACGAGAAGAATATTTATTATTTTCACATCTTTGTGTCGGTGGGGGGAACATTATGAAAGTTGTGATTTAACAACAAAGCCCAGGGAAACGAAATATGAATAATCCAGAAAGGACCCTGATAACCAATAAAGAGAGTGGGCTTCTTTTTGATTATTTCTTCGGCCGTATAGAAAAGGATCAGATTAATCATGGGTCTGTCTTGATTGCTTCTAATCCCAAAGCAGCAGAGATTTATTCTTGTATTAAACAAACATTGGCTCAATTGGAGCACATGAAAGACGAAAACTGTCCTGATGAATTGGTAGACATGACAATCGCTCGACTGAAACTTGCCGCGGTAAAAGAGCCGTTGTCCTATCAATATGGCAGACAATAAGCATGCGGATTCAAAAATCCAGGTTCAGTTATGCCTGAACCTGGCTTCGGAAGTAGGTGATGAGAAGAGGTTTTTACATCTTTGTGTAAGTATCCCATATGGTGAGGGGAGGTGGTTCAGGGAGGAATCGCCTTCTTTTTAAAAAACGAAAATAAAACTTCCGCAATCACGTTTTGCGGAGGAGGGTTGCTTTGCCTCTTAAATCCAAACGCGATTGAAATGCCGATTGCTCACCAGAATCACGGTAATGTTTCTCGGTATTTAGAAATGGCTTTCTGGAGCATTGTCTGGGCCCCGGCGATGTCGTCATCGTTCAAGTTTGTAATCTTTTCCAATACCTGCTCTAATGTCTGGATGAACTCGGCGATTTCTTGTTCATGCACTGAAGAGTGAATGACCTCTTTGGGAAATACTTTTAAATCGGGTATTGCAATGACGACAAAGGATTGGTGGCATTTTGTACATTTTACGTTCTTGCCTAAGTGTTCTTCAGAAATCCGGAAGCCTGATTTGCAATGAGGGCATTGGATTTTCATAAAATTATCTCCTGTTTAATGCCCCGAATTATACCAGATTGGGGATCGTTGGCAAGGATTACCCTGTTGTTCCTTGATTGGCCTGTTGGAGCAATGCACAATATTTTGCCCTAAAGGGCTTTTTTGATTGACGATTCGTTCAAACTCCTGGAATGGCCCGCCGGAACTGGCGGAGGAGGGTGAGGAAATGTCCTCTGGAGAAAATAAATATTAACCGGGGAAACGACCCTGTTGCTAGCTTAAGGATGGATAGTGGCCTGGGTTTGGGTGGGAAGGGTGAGTTTATTTTATTATTTCGTGTCCTTGGGCCGGTTTTTCGACGACAATGGGCAATAGTACAAATAGTACGAGAAGCATATTTTTTCATCTCTCAGAAATATCCTTCCAAATTTAGTTGTCGAGAGATACTTTTTAAACGGTCTAAAATAGACCAAGGAGTAGTTAGTATGAGCACAGGTACAGTAAAGTGGTTCAATGCAAGTAAGGGTTTTGGTTTTATCGAGCCGGAAGACGGTGGCGATGATTTGTTCGTCCATCATTCGGAAATCAAGACCGAGGGGTATGCAACTCTCGACGAAAATCAGTCCGTCACCTTTGAGGTCGGCGAAGGCAAAAAGGGGCCGTGTGCAAATAACGTGATTCCCGCCTAAGTTATACAGCATGATTGAATTCGAAAAGGCTCTGCTTCGGCAGGGCCTTTTTTTTGGTTAGTTGTTCAGGCGGAAGGTAAACGGCAATAGAAGCCTTTGGGCCGGCGGACCAAGTCCGGGGTGACAACAAGGAAGCCTGCATCGGTTAATAATTGCCCGTTCCATGACTGTTGCGGCTCTAATGTGAAAAAATATGTCTCGAAAAGGTATAAATTTTGCTTCTTGGCAGTGTTGATAACCTGTTAGTTTGTTTGTAAAAAATGGTTGGCCGGGGTTGTTGGATTTCTCCGTAAAAATACTGAGTTGTGAGGATCGCGAAATATCACAGGGTTTAAAAACACTGGTATCACAGTTTTTCCACGACAAAAATGGGGTATTAAAAAGTTTTAACTCGTTCCTATATAAGTGTTTGTGGGTTTTGTTGTTTTCTGATCTCACAACCTCACAGGATATATGACAAATACAAATAATTCTTTTCTTATATTATCTTATTTATACCTACCGGAGCAAGTTGTGTGTATACGGCTGAGTGCATTCGTTTTGTGCAAAAAACTTGTTTTTTAACCCCTTAATCCCTTTTCAAAGCCGCCCTTTTCGGGTACAGTAGGAACTTAAAATAGAGTGCAAAAAACGCATAATAGAAGGGCGTAAAAGGATTTTGATAAAGAGGATGCTATGAAAGTAAAATTTAACCGTTCGGCGCTGCAGGAAGCACTTGGCTTGGTCACCAATCTGATCCCCAGCAGAACCCCGAAGCCGATTTTGCAATGTTTGCGAATTACGACCGAAGACGATGCCGTGCGGATCAGCGCGACGGACCTGGAGGCGGGGATCACGTTTCTGGTTTCGCAGGTTGAGATCGCCGAAGCGGGCGATATTGTTGTTCCCGCCGACAAGCTGAATTCGATCGTGCGTGAAAGCCTGGACGATGTGATCGCACTGGAGGCGTCTGAGGCCGCGGTGCATATTATTGGCTCGGACAGCCGATTTACGATTTACAGCCATGACCCACAGCAGTATCCCGCGATTCCCGGGTTTGAGGGAGATGCGGAGTTGGAAGTGAAGTTGGCGGCGCTGCAGGAAGGCATTGAGCTGAGCATCTTTTCGGCGGCTCGCGAAAGTACACGCTATGCACTGAACGGCATTCTCTGGGAAGTTTCCGGTAAGAAACTGTTTTTGGTCGCCACGGATGGCCGACGCTTAGCCAAGGCGACGGTTGCTTTAGATAAAAGCGCCAAGCTGCCGCAAGGGCGGATTATCGTGCCGGCTAAGACTATGGCACTGTTGGATAAGATTCCTGCACACGAAGACGGTACCGTGAAGGTGCGTTTTATCAACAATCAGATCGTGCTGGCGTGTAATACCGTTGTCATCAGTTCAAACCTGGTCGAAGGCAACTTTCCGAAATACGAAGATATTATCCCTAAGGATTATGATAAAAAGCTGACGCTTTCAACGGATAATGTGTTGAGTGCCGTCCGCCGGGCCGCACTGCTGGCCAATGAAGACAGTAAAGGGATCAAGGTGGCACTGGATAAAGGGGCGATGGTCTTTACCAGCCGGGCGCCGGAAACCGGTGACGCTCAGGTCGATATGGCCGTTGAATATAATGCCGAGCCGATCGAGATCGGTTTTAATCCACAGTTTCTGGTCGATGTGCTGCGTGTGCTTAAGGCGGACGAGTTCGAGCTGCATCTGGGACAGAGCGATCGTCCGGGCCTGATCAAGAGCGGCAGCAATTTTCTGTATATTATCATGCCCGTAAACCTCTAAATGTGTTATGGATGAAGATAAACAGCTAAAGGGTGCGTTGGATTGGCAGTACAAGCCCAAGCGAACGGATGCACGGCTGGGTGACGAGGTTGTTTCCTATTTGACGCGGCGGGGCCGTGCGTTGACGAAAAACGCGACGCTTGTTGATATCTGGGAGCATGTGGTGCCGCCGACGCTGCAGCCGTTTTGCCGATTGGATAAGCGCGTGGGAAATACGCTGTATCTGCAGGCGGAACCGGGGCCGTATATGCATCAGGCACAAATGCTGTCGAGCGAACTATTGGAACAAATTAAGCAGCATGCCCCCCGCTGCGGCGTGCAGAAAATACGAGTGGTGCCAAAGCAAGAGAATAACGGGAACCGCGAATAAACACGAATTACTAAACAATGCAAGATTTGGAGTAACGCCGAGTATGGTTGATCATAGTTACGATGCTAGTAATATTAAGATTTTGGAAGGGCTGGAGGCGGTTCGCAAGCGGCCGGATATGTATATCGGCAACCGACAGGAGGGCGGGCTGCATCATCTGGTGTATGAGGTGCTGGATAATGCGATCGATGAAACGCTGGCAAGACGATGTGACCGGATTTTGGTTCATATCCACATGGACGGAAGTTGTTCGATCGAAGACAATGGTTCGGGGATCCCGGTTGATCTGCATAAAGACGCCGGGACGAGTGCGCTGGAAGTGGTGCTGACGACACTGCATGCCGGCGGCAAGTTCGATGACAAGGCGTATAAAGTGTCCGGCGGGCTGCATGGCGTTGGGGTTAGTGTGGTCAATGCGCTGAGCCAGCATCTTGAGGCGGACGTGTGGCGCGATGGTAAACACTACCATTTTGAGTGTGAACGCGGGATACCGAAAGGGCCGGTCAAAGAAGTAGGTGAGACGAAAAAGCAGGGCACGCGGATCACATTTGTTCCGGACGAGGAGATTTTTTCGGAGATCGAATTTAAGTATGAGGTGCTGCAAAAGCGAATTCGCGAAGTGGCCTATTTGAATGCGGGAGCACACATTACGTTTCAGGACGACCGGGTTCAAAAGAAAGATGTTTATCATTATGAGGACGGGATCAAGGCGTTTGTCGAATACCTGAACGAAGGAAAGAACGCGTACACGACTGTTATGTGTTTTTCAAAGGAAGACCCCGAGACCGGCCTGGGATGCGATCTGGCGCTGCAATACAACGACAGCTATGCGGAAAATGTGCTGGCTTTTGCGAACAATATCCGCAACATCGACGGCGGCACACATTTATCCGGTTTTCGAACGGCTTTGACGCGGACCATGAATGCTTATGCCCGTAATGCGAATATGCTGAAGGCGGGCATGACACCCGCAGGCGAGGACTTACGTGAAGGGCTGACGGCGGTTATTTCGGTGAAGGTGCCGGAGCCGCATTTTGAGGCACAGACGAAAGTGCGGTTGTCGAACCCCGAGGTAGCCAGCTTTGTGGAAACAATGATCAATGAAATGCTGGGGATTTATTTAGAGGAAAATCCCGGCGAGGCGAAAAAGGTTTTAAATAAGGCAATTCAGGCCGCCGCTGCACGGGAAGCTGCTCGCAAGGCACGCGAACTGACTCGTCGAAAAGGGGCCCTGAGCAATACAAATCTACCGGGGAAGCTATGGGACTGCTCCAGTAAGGACACGGTAGACACAGAGATATTTGTTGTTGAAGGCGATTCTGCCGGCGGCTCGGCCAAGGGTGGCCGCGACCGGAAAATTCAGGCGATTTTACCCCTAAAGGGAAAGATTCTGAATGTTGAAAAGGCGCGTCTTGATAAAATGCTGGGACATGAAGAAATTCGAACGATCATCAGCGCACTGGGGACCGGTATTGGCATCGATGATTTCGATCTATCTAAGTGCCGCTATGGAAAGATCGTTTTAATGACGGATGCCGATGTTGACGGGGCCCATATTCGTACGCTGCTGCTGACATTTTTCTTTAGGCAGATGCCCCAGTTGTTCGAGGAAGAGCGCATTTTTATTGCTCAGCCGCCGCTGTATGAGGTCCGCCGTAAAGGGCGCAAGACTTCTGAATATATCCTAAACGAAGACCAAATGCGGAAAAGCACAGAGAACCGGGGACTGGAAGGGTCCACCCTGATTATTCGTGACTCGAACGGCCAAACGCGCGAGTATGACCAGCCCAAGCTGGCGTTTTTAGTAAAGATACTCAATGATGCTGAACGGGGCGTACATATCCTGGGTCGCCGGGGCATCATTTTTGCGGAATTTGTTGAAAAATATTTTAATGGGGAAAAGCTGCCCATTTACCAGATTCGCACAGAAGGACAGGATGAGTTTTACTATGAAAAAGAAGCATACGAAAAACGTCTTGAGGAGTTAAATACTCTGGAAACAGAGAAGTCCGAGGACGAAACATTCTTTGCCGAGGAACTGCACGAAGTTCTGCGTTTGAACGAAATCTGTTCCCGCCTGCAGGCGGACTACAAACTGGACTGGCGAGACTACCTGCTGAAAGCCCAAAGGACGGAGTCCGGAGAGACCTTGCCTTCGCGATTTGCGATCATCAATAGCGAAGAAGAGTTTCCCGCTGTTTCATTGGAGCAGATCGCTCCGGTGATTCGCCAGATTGGCACCAAGGATATGGAAATCAAGCGGTTCAAAGGCTTGGGCGAGATGAACTCTGACCAGCTTTGGGAAACGACGATGAACCCGGAGACACGTACATTATTGAAGGTTCGGCTGGAGGATGCCGGAGAAGCGGACCGCCTGTTCAGCATTCTGATGGGTGATGATGTAGAAAAGCGACGGAATTTTATCCAGGAACACGCACTG
>CALETL010000149.1 GCA_937920485.1 uncultured Phycisphaerae bacterium | reverse complement strand
ATTTTACCGATGTATGCAACTTTTTTCAAGAAAATAATTCAAAAAATCTTTCCCCGCGGCAACTTTAGCTTGATTTGGGGCATTTTATCGGAAGGAGAATCCTGTTTATGCCATCAATATCCAAACGCAGTTTGTATAAATACTTAGCGATTGTACCGGGCAGCCGCAGTGATTATGAACAACTGGCCCGGTTCCATTATTGCGGCCCTAACCCGGGGCCGATCCGTTATGTTTACAAATTCATCGGCAGTGGTATTTTGAGCGAGTTATTGCCGGCTGTAGTCGGCGTTATTGTCTATGGCCCCGCCTCGGCCAATCTGGCCGCACGCAACCGGGCCACCGGCGGGATGTTTGCGGGACTGGATCGAAGCGCCGCCCTGTCGCTGCTAAATGAGCGGCTGTTGTGTATTCGGCGGGTCATTATTCAACCTCGCTATCACGGGCTTGGGCTGGCAACGCGGCTGGTTCGCGAAACCTTACCCATGACCGGTACGCCGATGATCGAAGCGGTCAGTATGATAGGCCGTTCGCATCCATTTTTGCGACTTGCGGGTATGAAAGAATTTCCAACGCCGCCGGACGACAAAGCCGAACGCATGAAAGCGGCACTGGAGGCGGCGGGATTAATTGGTGCATTGCAGCACGACAGCGAATCGGTCCATGCGATGATCGAACGCCTGCGGCCGCAGCAACGAACCTTCATTAAGAATGAGATGGATCGGTTTTGCCAGAAGTTCACCAACCGGCGCACTGCCCACCACTCGCCGGGAAGGACGGATTTTGTCCTGAGTAAACTGTCGCACAGTCCGGCGTATTATCTGTGGATGAATCCTGAAAAAGAAGCGATCATGTGAATAGTTTTGCTTTTAGCCGCACTATGAGATACAGTATTATAAAATGAACCTGTTTTAGAAAGGTATGATGATGAAGTTAATGTCTCTTGTTCTTACGATAGCTATTTCCGCAATCCTGATAAGTGGATGCAGCAAGAAGGAACCAACTCCGCAGCCAACAACCAATGAAACCGAAAAGCCCGTCACCGCAGAACCTGCTCCGGAACCGGTCCCCGTTGTCAAGGGGCAGAGCGGTCGAAAGGCCGCCCCGCTGGACGGCCTGACCTATGTTAAAGGCGATCCGGTTACATTCACCGAAGGGGAGATCTATGTCGTAGAGTTCTGGGCCACATGGTGTCCGCCCTGCCGGGTCAGTATTCCGCATCTGACCAAAATCCAAAAGCAGTTCAAGGACAAGGGCGTCACCGTTATCGGCATTTCGAATGAAGACCTCGAAACGGTAAAGTCATTTGTGGCCAAACAGGGCGACAACATGAATTACACTGTCGCGGTGGACACCGGGCGGAAGGCCAGTGCAGGGTATATGCGGGCGTATAACCAACAGGGCATTCCCACAGCTTTTATTGTCGACGGTAGCGGTAACATTGCCTGGTTCGGTCATCCCATGAATGATCTGGATGCAGAACTGACCAAGCTTGTCAACGATGCAGCTAACGCCGAAACACTTGCAGTCAATCAGTAATGTTGCTGATAATGGCCCTGTCCATAAAATGTCTTAAAAAATATTCCCGCAAGGTCTGATAATAAGTCGGCCTTGCGGTTTTCTTTTGAGTTTGTTTATTCAAACCGCCACGCTCTTAATATTTTTCTTTACATTTCCTTAACATCTTATTATAATACACCTATTAATAATGATGTTTCAGATTCCGGGGGGAACCATGAACACACAACAAAACAATTTGACCGAGATGAACCAACAGGACATCCGTATCGATGAACAGGTCCTTTCGGCCTGCAGCGATATGGAGTTGGCAAACGCCGAAACCCTGTTGGATCAGATCGAAGCGGCACAACTGCAGACCCAGGATTTGCAGGATGACATTTCACTGCTGCAAACCACCGAGAACGCCCTGGATCTGATCAGCGAAAACCTTGCGAAAGTAAAACGGCTGGTAACGGAAAAACAGAACTGTTCAGCCGATCATGCCACCACGGTCGCTTTGAACGATGAGATTCGCAACCTGCTGATGATCAATCTGCTGATTGCCGAAGATACTGAACGTAATGGCCGTTACCTGTTTCGGGATGATATCATTCCTATGACCGGCTGCGGCGACAGTGAACTGACCCTGACCACGACACGCATCCCTGAGATCGCCGGCATTGATAATAACGATATACAGGCCACGATGGATTCGCTGGACATGGCCGCACGCACGATCAACCGCCAGTATCAACGCATCGGGTCGCTTATGCGGCAACTGCTAAAAGATTATCAGCAACTGTTGAACGAAGCGAGCTTGCTGATGACCATACAGAGCAGCAACCTGCAGCGAAAGGACTGATATCACAGAATAGCAAACAAGGCCTCGCAGAGGCCGAAATGTTGTAGCCCCGGGCGTCAGCCCGTGGGTTCAGGATTTCCCATTCCCTCAGAGCCCGTGCAGCGGGCGGCATGTTACTCGCAGAAATTATACCGCCCCTTCCGGGGCTCATTTTGGGGGACTGTCCTCATACTCCACACCCTCACGGGTGTGGCTACAACATATCGTCCTTCGGACTTGTTTTATCATTCACGGTTTACTGATCATTGATAATTGATAACTGAAAAGAAAGGAGCATTCTCTATGCACACACGTCAACCAAAGCAAACCATTGTATCGTTACCGATTCGCAAGCTGCATTCGCATCCGGGTAATGCCAACCGGATGAGCAAAGCCAAGTTTGCCAAACTCATTCGCCATATCGAGCGTACCGGCCACTATGAACCGGTTGTCGTGCGGCGGCATCCGTCCAAAGAAAACGCATACCAAATCCTCAACGGCCATCATCGTGTGCGGGCAATGAAACAGCTTGAGCATTCGCGTATCGATTGTGTGGTTTTTGATGCTGATGATGAACAGGCCCGCATCTATCTGCTGAGCTTGAACCGTCTGGCCGGACGTGATAACGTGTACAAGAAAGCCAAACTCATTGAGCAGCTCTGCCGCTCACACAGCAGCCGGGATCTTGCAAAGCTGTTGGGCGATTCAAAGACCGCCATCGAAAAACTCAACGCCCTCTCGCAAAATCAGCCGCTAAGCAAAGCAACCGATGAAAAGCCGTTCCTGCTGCCGATGACATTTTTTGTAACCGAGCCGCAACATGCTCTGATCGCCGAAGCATTCGACAGGGCGGCTCAGAAAGATGGCAACAGCCCGCGAAGTCAGCAGCGCATTGACGCATTGCTCCGGCTGGCACAGGATTTTCTCGATAAGGAAATGTCTGCGGAATCGTCAAAAGAACCGGCGATCGCCTAGGCGGTCTCGGTCGCCGCAACGGGGCACTCATACGGCAGCACAACCGTAAAGGTGGAGCCCTTTCCTTCTTCGCTTTGGAGCATCAGCGTCCCGCCCATCAGCTCGACCAACTCGCGGCTGATAGCCAGTCCCAGTCCGGTGCCGCCATACTTGCGGCTGGTGCTGGTATCGGCCTGGCGGAAGGAATCAAAAATGAGTGTCTGCTTGTTTTGGGGAACCCCGATGCCGGTGTCTTCAATCTCAAAACGCACATGGGTAATTTCAGGATCCTTAAGAACGCCGGCACTGACAATCACATGCCCCCGGCTGGTAAACTTGATGGCGTTAGCCACCAGGTTGATCAGGCACTGACAGAGATGTTTGGTATCGGTCATCATTGTATCGGGCAGGTCCTCATCGGCTGTTACCCGGAAGGTCAGGCCCTTGCCTTCAGCGGTCTGCCGCATCATCGCATCGATCTGGGCAAGCAGCTCCTTCGGTGAGCAGCGTTCAGATGTAATTTCCAGCCGGCCCGCTTCGATCTTGGAGATATCCAGCACATCATTGATCAGGGTCAGTAGATGCTGGCTGCTCGAGCGGATCGTATCCACATAATCAAGCTTCTCATCGCCCACCACTTCGTCCCTCAGCAGTTCGCTGAAACCCATAATGGCGTTCATGGGCGTACGCAGCTCATGACTCATATTGGCCATGAACTGGCTCTTGGCCCTGTTGGCTGCCTCGGCCCGGTCCTTGGCCTCTTTGAGCTGGGCCTCCGCGAACCGGCGATGGATGATCTCGATCTTCTGATTGGTATGGGTCTCTCTCAAGCGGCGTTCGATCTGGCCAATATAAAAATAGAAAAAGATGCTTGCCAAAAGTCCGCCCGCGATAGCCATTGTTCCAAAGAACAT
>CALETL010000148.1 GCA_937920485.1 uncultured Phycisphaerae bacterium | reverse complement strand
TAGGGCGATAATTTTTAATAAAATTGCTATAAGATTGTTTGAAGTCCTGTATGGACAGTGTCTATATTAAAAAATACTTGTTTTTATTGAAAAATCAGCTATAATAGTAATAGGGGAAGATAAAGATTTGTCCGTATTTTTCGGGCAGAGGAGTTCTTGAAAATGGCAAAAATACCTCCGGTAAGAGAATTAAAAAACAGGCACCTTGGGCGGATCCTGATCAAAATGGGTCTTTTGACGCGTGAAAAGGTTCATAAATGCCTTGCCATACAGAAGAAAAATGGGGGTAAACTGGGTCAGATTTTCATAGAAGAAGGTTTAATTAAGCCCACTGATTTACGTATGGCCCTTGCGGGACAACGGGGCATGGAATATGTAGATCTTGAAAGCATGGAAATCCCGCAAGATATTATTCAACAAATTCCGGCTCAAATGGCGCGAACTTACAAAATCATACCGGTTGAACATGATAAATCCAGAAACCAGCTTACAGTTGCGATGGACTCTCCGGATAATTTTCGTGCTACTGATGATTTGAGCACACTCATGGGCTATACAATCATTGCAAAAGTTTCTGATGAGAACAGCATTCAGGAACTCCTGGATCGGTACTATGCTGAAGAAGATGAAAGCATGAGTGAACTTATCGGTGAGATTGAGTCAGATACGAGTCTGGCCCAGCTTGCCGGCCGTGATGCGAGTATTGATCTGGATGATATTAAAGATGCCGCTGAGTCAAACACAGTGATTAAGCTGCTGAACCAGGTTTTGATGCTGGCGATTCGTGATAAGGCGTCGGATATTCACTTTGAACCCTTTGAAGACAAATACCAAATGCGATATCGTATTGACGGTGTTCTCTATGACATGGAGTCCCCGCCGAATTATATTGCAATGGCCCTGAGTAGCCGTATTAAAGTTATGGCTGGTCTGGATATTGCTGAACGCCGTTTGCCTCAGGATGGCCGTATTGCATTGGTTATGAGCGGTAATCCCGTGGACCTGCGTGTCAGCATTCTTCCCACAATGTTCGGTGAAAGTGTGGTACTGCGTGTGCTTGACCGGACACAGGTGGATTTGCGTCTGGACATGCTGGGGATTGAGGAAAATGACTTAGCTACAGTGAACCAATTAATTCAGAGGCCAAATGGAATCGTGATTGTAACCGGACCGACGGGTTCCGGAAAAACAACGACGCTGTATTCAGCTCTCAAACAGCTCAATGACATTGAAACAAAGATCATTACCACTGAGAACCCGGTAGAATATGACATTGATGGTTTGGTTCAGGTTCAGATTCGTCCGGATATTGGCTTGACGTTTGCCAAGTGTCTACGGTCTATTCTGCGTCAGGACCCGGATATTGTGATGGTGGGTGAAATTCGTGACCTTGAAACTGCCCAGATCGCGATTCAGGCGTCCCTGACCGGACACCTTGTATTTACAACGGTACACACAAACGATGCTCCCAGTACAATTGCCCGTTTGCTTGACCTGGGGTTGGAGACATTTTTGATTACCGCAACATTGGAAGGGATCGTTGCGCAACGTTTGGTTCGTAAAATCTGTACCCATTGCAAGACTGAATATGAACCCACCGAAGAGATGCTGATGGAACTTGAATTACGGCCGGATGATCTTGGCGACAAAACATTTTATTACGGAAAAGGGTGCAGTCACTGCAACCAAACGGGCTATCGAGGACGGACGGGACTTTATGAGATTATGTCATTCAATGACGAGTTGCGGGATTTGGTCATGAACCATGCCTCAACGGCCGTCCTGCGAGAAGCGGCACGACGCGCAGGCATGAAAACATTGCGAGAGAACGGACTAAAGGCAATTTTTGATGGTATTACGACACTGGATGAAGTGACTCGTGAAACGATTGCCATAGAAGAAGAATAACTGTTTTTATGAAATATTATAAAACCCAAAGTCTTTTTTGGGAGGAATGAACAATGCCAGTATTTCAATATCAAGCATTAGATGCAAAAGGGAATGAGTCGAAGGGCCAGATCGAGGCCCTCAGCAGCAAAGAAGCGATCAGCAAGATCCGCAATAAGGGTCTGTTTCCGACGAAAGTTCGCGCCCAGAACGCTGCGAAGAAAATGAAAGTTGCTAAAGAGGCAGCCGGTCCTAAGCGGCGCGGCGCCGGCGGCAAGGTCAAACTCAAGGCGGTGACCCAGTTTTCCCGCCAGATGTCAACACTACAAGATGCGGGTTTGGCGATTCTTCGTTCGTTGCGGATTCTGGAAGAGCAGCAGAAAAAGGGAACCTTTAAGCGGGTGATCGGGTATGTGGCCGATGACATCGAAGGCGGTGCCACCTTGTCCGAGGCGATGAGTAAATATCCGCGTTGTTTTAACCGGTTGTTTGTGAATATGGTGGCGGCCGGGGAAGTGGGTGGTGTATTGGATGTGATCCTGTCCCGTGTCGCGGACTTCATGGAAAAAGCCGAGCGGCTCAAGTCCAAGATCAAGGGTGCGATGGTGTATCCGGCGGTGGTGATGTTTGCCGCGTTTATGATCGTAATGGGCCTGATGCTCTTTATTGTTCCGACATTTTCTGAGGTACTTTCGGACATGAGCGACGGCGAAGCCGGTTTGCCGAAATTAACACAGGCACTTCTGAATATCAGTAACTGGTTGAAAGAGCGTAATGGATTAAATGCTGCGATTGTGATTGCTGTCCCATTTGTTTTATTTTCACTGCTCAAACTGCTCCGTCAATTCAAGAAAGGCCGGTATGTGATGGATTGGATCAAGTTGCGCACACCCGTTATTAAGAATCTGGTTTACAAGACCTCAGTGGCACGCTGGACACGAACCTTGTCTACGCTGATCAGCGCTGGGGTGCCGATTTTGGAGGCACTAAATATTACCCGCGAGACAGCCGATAATGAGATTTATGCTTCCATGCTTAATAAGGTACAGGGCGCGATCCGGCAGGGCAATACGTTTGCCAATCCTCTGCGGCAGTCCAAGACCGTCGATTCGATTGTGGTGAACATGGTTGATGTAGGCGAAGAAACGGGCGATCTGGACAAGATGCTGATGAAGGTTGCAGATAACTTTGACGAAGAGGCCGATGTGCTGGTTGGTTCGCTGATGAGCTTGCTGGAGCCCATCATGATCCTCGTCCTCGGCGGCTTGGTCGGAACGATCGTGCTGGCGATGTTTTTGCCGATGGTCAAGATGATCCAGGTACTCATGTAATGTTCAATGTGAAATGTGTAATGATGCCAAAGACGTTTGGCTGAAATATAAACGAATTCGTTTTGTAATGCGATATCGCATCGGTTGAATTGAAAAAACAAGTCCAGACAATTTAGTTTGGAGGGACCGACGATGCCAGTATTCCAATACGATGCACTAGATGCAAAGGGACAGGAAGCAAACGGTGAAATAGAAGCGTTATGTGACACGGAAGCCGTTAGCAAGATTCGTAACAAGGGGCTATACCCGACTCGGGTTAGAGCCAAACGTGCTGCAAGAAAAGTAGCCGTTGTCAAGCCTGCTATGTCAGGTGCCAGACGTCGCGGCATAACAGGAAAGGTCAAACTGAAACGGATTACCCAGTTTGCCCGCCAGATGTCAACGCTGCAGGATGCGGGCTTGGCAATATTACGCTCTTTGAGAATTTTAGAGAGACAGCAGAAAAAAGGTACATTTAAGCGTGTGATCGGCTATGTTGCTGATGATATCGAAGGCGGTGCCACGTTATCTGAAGCCATGGGCAAACACCCTCGCTGTTTTAACCGGCTGTTTGTGAATATGGTGGCAGCCGGTGAGATGGGTGGTGTGCTGGATGTGATTTTGGAACGTGTGGCCGGCTTTATGGAAAAGTCCCAACGACTGAAAACCAAAATCAAGGGTGCACTGGTCTATCCGGTTGTGGTATTAATCGCCGCCTTTTTGATTGTCATGGGTTTGATGACGTTTGTGATACCTGTGTTTGCAGATGTCTTGACGGATATGGCTGACGGCCGGTTTCAAATGCCGAAACTGACACAGGTTTTGCTGGACGCCAGCACTTGGCTCAAAGGACGGCATGGTCTGAATGCAGTCGTGGTGGGCTTGGCTCCGTTTGCAGTGATTGCAGTATGCAAACTGATTCGACAATTCCGGCAAGGCCGTTATGTGATGGATTGGATTAAGCTACATGTTCCTTTGGTCCGAACACTGGTCTATAAGACAGCAGTGGCTCGCTGGGCTCGGACCTTGGCAACTTTAATCAATGCCGGCGTTCCGATTCTCGACAGTCTGAAGATTACGCGCGAAACATCGGAAAATGAAGTGTTTGCGGACACGTTGAGTCAGGTACAGCGGGCGATCTGTCAGGGAGATACGTTTGCTCGTCCGCTTGGCCGGTCCAATACAGTAGATGAATTGGTCGTGAATATGATTGAAGTCGGCGAAGAAACCGGCGATCTGGATAAAATGCTAATGAAAATTGCCAACAATTTCGATGAAGAAACAGATGTGCAAATCAGTTCATTGATGAGTGTGCTGGAACCGGTGATGATTATTCTGTTAGGAGGAGTTGTTGGAACGATTGTGCTCGCGATCTTTCTGCCGATTATTGAAATTTTCAAAAATTGGTAACGTGAAGATGTTCAATGTAAAAAGTTAAATGTGTAATGTTAAACATTAAGTCATAATTGATTTTTAGAAAGGACAAAACGATGAAAAGAACAAGCAAAAAAGGGTTTACGATTGTTGAACTGCTGACAGTGATGGGGGTGATCGCCGTGTTGATCGGCCTGCTGGTGCCGGCATTGGCTTTGGTTAAGGAACATGCGAGTCGTCTTCAGCAGAGAGCACAGTTTCACGGGATCGATGTGGGCTTGGAGATTTACAAGAATGAGTTAGGTTCATATCCCGAATCTTATGACAACTTTGTAACAGGAAAAGAGGGCGTTAACTATTGTGGCGCCAATAAACTCGCCGAGGCAATGGTGGGGTGGGATCTTTTAGGTTTCCATCCCAAATCAGGGTATAGGTCAGATGGGACAAATGATAACGGCGTACTTGTTTATAATCCACAAGCTGGTTTTACTGATGGCGGTTATACAGAAAGTGCTGAAGAAAATCTTCAAAACAGGGAAGTTTTTGTGGACATGGAGAATGCCAATGCTTTCAGGTTGGTGGACATATACTCTGCCATCGGGGGTTTTAATGCTAATCTGAATGAAGGCGGTTTTACTCTTTGTGATGTCTATGCCAAAAAACGCCTTGCCGGCAAGAAGGCCGGTATGCCGATTTTGTACTACAAGGCCCGGCCCGGCAGGCAATTCCAGGATTCTACGGAAGATAGCGATGGAGATGCAGACTTGTATAATGATGATATCTATAACTATTTGGATAATGATGCTATTGTCGCTTTAAATGATCCAGACAATGGCACGGGAGTTAATGACCACCCTCTATATCAAACAACTACAGCTGCATCGGCATTAGAGTTTGATGAATTAATCGTTAATCAACAGGTTTTTGAAGCAACCGATGACGGAAGCGGTCTTACAGGTGTCAAGCGTCCCTATCGTGCGGAGTCCTATATTCTGATTTCCGCGGGACAAGATGGCCTGTACGGTACGGGCGATGACATTTTTAATTTTGAAAAAGATATTACTGAGTAGTGGTGGATTTGAGACGGTTATTTTAGATTAAGGTTCTAAAATGCGCAGACGATACGGACAATCCGGTATGTCGCTAATGGAACTGCTTGTGGCCCTGGCGATCATTCTGATCCTGA
>CALETL010000147.1 GCA_937920485.1 uncultured Phycisphaerae bacterium | reverse complement strand
TTGCGGGTTCGGTGTTGGAACAATTTTTGAATTGATGTTTTTCCTCCGGCGGCATAAGGACAACGTCGCCTTTTTTCAGGGGCCGGTCACCGTCTTCGGTAACAATCGCAATATCGCCATCCAGCAGCACCGCTTCATGCTCGAATGGATGTGTATGGAACGGTGTGTGCCCGCCGGGTGCCATCTCGAACACACGCATCGCAAACGTCGGGGCATTATCCGCCGGTCCAAACAATACCTTCACCTTGACATCTTTAACACCTTCCATGTTCACATCCTGTGCCGGCACCTCGTCAATATTTTTAATAATCATATTTTTCTCCTACGGATAAATAAGTTCATTTTTTCAAATTAGACCCCGGCGGGGTCCTGATAATAATAGCCGCGGGTGCAGGGAGCAAAGCAACCGGAACCCGTGGTAACGTATCCATAAAACATTTACAACCCTAACGGGGTTGAACAAAATACAAATCAATCACGGATTCCGCTACACTGCATCCATGGCCATTATTATGGAAGTTATACGGGCTGTAAAGAAAGATTTAGGATTTCAGGCGGTTAAACCTTCGGCAACGTCACCGTTATCGTCGTTCCTTTGCTGGGTTCGCTGGTCAGTTTCAGGTCACCGCCGTTAAGCAGCAGCAGCCGTTGTGCGTGCGCCAACCCCATCCCACGTCGGCGTCCGGCGGCACATGCTGAAAAGAACGGCTGACATGCATTGGCCGTTGTCGCCGCATCCATCCCGCAGCCGGCATCCGTAATCGCAACTGACACGGTGTTCTCATCAGGCAATTGACTGCAATCAACCCAAACCGGTCCGCTGCCGCCTTTGTAGGATTGCAGTGCATTGGCCAAAACAAAAGACAAGCTCTGCGTAATTTGATGCATATCCACAGACACGCCCAGCTGTTTTGCGTCTCCGCCTATCTCAATCTCCATCGAGCCGAGACCGCACTGCCGACATGTCATTTCAATTGCTTTCGTCAAAAGCTCCTCAGCCGAGACCGAGCGTTTTTCCGGATCGGTCGGACGCGCGAAAGCCAGCAGGTCACTGACGATCTGCGAGATCTCACCGGTACGCTCCTGTATCTGACTGAGCATCTGTTTTTTGTTCTCGTCCGCTTCACTGTCGGCCAGTAATTGCGCCCGGCCGGAGATAACCGCCAATGGATTATTCAATTCATGCGCCGCGCCAGCCGCCATTTCCGCAAGCCCCGCAAGCGTCTGCTGTCGGGCCAGTTCGGCACGGGTCTGACGCAGCGTGCTCATCACCTGAACAAACCGCTCGGCCAGCCGTTCATGCTTTCCGGCCGCCTGCGCCATCGCAATGGCCGACGCCGCGACTTTACAGCTTAGCGGCAACGCATTCTTTTCCCCGTCAGATTCCTCTGCCGTAAACGCCTCGAACACCAGCACGCCCACAACTTCATCAGCCATCCTCAACGGAGCCATCTTTAACAGACGGGGATTGAAATCCCCCTCAAGTTGTTCCGTCAGCCACTTGGCCCCGTCCGCAATGGGCAGCACGCACGCATATGTGCGAAAGGCCTCCGGAACCGGCGGCATCCCATCGGGCATGTGCAGCGTTCGCACATCAAGATGACCCCGGCGATCCATCACGGCCAGTTCAATATACGGTTCGGTCGAGTCGCCAACCACATACACACCGGTCAACCCGCTTCGACAGTGTTTCTGCCAGCAACCGGCCATCGCTTCTGCGATCTCCAATGCCGAAGTATTTTCGTCCACCTGATTAAGAAAATCATCGATCAACTCGGCCTGCCCGCTAAGGGCCAGATAATCCTGCGAAGCGGCACTGAGCTTGCGATTGTCCTGCGCCAGATCCGTTGCCGTTTGATGGATCATTGTATAATAACCACTGGCGTCTTGAGCCCCCTGCAGGCCCAGCACTTTATTTTTGTCCTGAATCGTCTCGGTCAGTTGATCGGATATCTGTGTTAACTGAGTCGGGCTAATGGATAACAGCCCGGACAGTTCGTCAATATCGTCCAGTAAATCATAGCTCCCGCTTTGTCCAAGACCTGCTTGACGAACCATCTGATTCGCTAAGGCCACCACTCGCGCGATTTGAATGTCGGGCAGGTCGGCACTGAGCGTCTGCGCATCGCAGTGATGCAGCCAGATCGCCGACGTAATCGCCTCGGGCAAACACCATTTCTGGGCCAGGCGTTTTCCTAAAACCGCATGATCCAGACCCAAATGCTGCTGCTCGATTTCCGTAAGTCCCGATTGGCTGCTGCAGGCTTGGTCCACCATTTTCGCAAAGCTTTTGGGCATCACCTCATCCAGGGCAAACTTGCCGATATCATGCAGCAAGCCGGCCAGATAAGCGGTTTGACGCTGATCGGGTTCGAGAACACGCTCAGCAATCAGCCCGGCACAACAGCCGGTCGCCAGCGAATGCAGGGCCATTTGTTTTCGCGGCAGCAGCCGTTTGTCATCCGCCTCTTCGCTGTCTTGTATCTGGAAAACCTTTACGGAAATCACCGCTTCCCGCAACAGCGGCAGCGGCAGCTTTGCGACGGCCTCAGCAATCGCCGGCCCATTGGTAAACTGAACACCTTCCTGATGCGCCATCATCAGCACTTTTGCGGTTAGCGCCGGATCGGCCTGAATTCGTTCGATAAGCAAAGCGGGATCGGCGGGGCCTTCGTTGATCTTTCCCAAAAGATCGGCAACAACCGCCGGAAGCGTTGAAAGAGAAGTCAGTTGCCGGACAATTCGTTCGACCTGTCGAGCAACAATTTGTTGATTTTTAAGCTGGGGCATTCATGAATCCTTTGTTGAGTGCTTCAATTAGTGTACGGCTGCGACATATTCCTTATCAACCACCTGCAGGATCCTGTCCACCAGTTCGGTAATATTGAACGGCTTTTTAAGAAAATCCGTCGCTCCGGCGCTGAGAAGGTCCTCGATCTCTTCCGGGTTGGCCACCCCACTAACGATAATGATCTTAATGCTTTCGAAATCAGGGTTGCTTTTAATGGTTTGGCAAACGACATTGCCGTTCACATCCGGCAGCATATAGTCCAAAATGATCACGTCCGGCCGGAACTGCAGGGTTTGCAGGCCCGCCTCATAGCCGCTACTGGCGGTGCAGAGCTCGAATCGCCCGTCCCGGCTCAAAACATCGACCATCAATTCGACGATTTCTGCATCATCATCAACGATCAGGGCCTTGATCTTGCCGGTTTTTTCGGCGTTGAGATGGTCCAGCGGAATGCCGTTATCTTTCATGAACTTGATCAGCTTTTCGCGCGGAATCCGCCGGAACCGGGATCCCGGAATACGAAAACCATCCAAACGCCCCGAATCGAAACATCGAATGATGGTTTGCTGGCTGATATTACAGATTTCTGCCGCCTCGCCCGTCGTAAAGAGATTTTTCATCTTATCCATTTTATGCCTCTTGCATATAATAGGGGTTAGAGTCCTTTCCAGTTTACGCCAATTGCCTAATTTAACTATCGGACGGTGGGCTTGTCAAGCATTAAAAAATCCTTCTTTTTAATACTGATATTGGCTGTGGCCATGATGACATCGTGTCAAAAAAAGTCCTCTCTGTTGAACTCAGCAGAGAGGACTTTTTGTTGTTGATCGCAATTAATTTGATGTTGCCGGGGCGGGAGTGCTTTGCTGGCTCGGTTGCGGCATCATCTTTTGCTGGATTTGCATGACTGCACCGAAGATTTCCATCAGATGCTGCTTTGGCAGAATTAACCGCACACTGCTTTGTCCGTCGGCAACTTTCCCCCCGATAGCTAAACTGCTCTGAGACGGGACATTCAATCCACCGAAGATATCCGGCATCGGTGAAGGCGTAGCGTCTTCGCCGCAACCCGCTTGCATCATCGGCCCCATGTTCTGCATCATACCGCCCAGTCCAGTCATTAACTTGACGACATTGACGCTACAGACAAATTCGTTATAAGGTGTTTTCTGCAGCAGGTCGATAGCGGCCTTGGTTTCGCCTGTCGGAGATGCTGAAGCATTCTGGTCGATGAGTGCCTTGATATCACCCTCGTTGTCTTCGCCCATGGCAATGTAATATGTGTCCGCTGACTGGGCGATGGTATAAACCAGATCACCACCGTACATTTGTTCGATAGCGGCCTGCATCGGATCATTAGGGTCTTCCGACGGCGGGAAAGTCAGGATCACCTTATCAATGGTTGCGTTCTTATAGGTTGCCACGGCCGTC
>CALETL010000146.1 GCA_937920485.1 uncultured Phycisphaerae bacterium | reverse complement strand
GATACAGGCGGCTGCTGCGGCCGCTGCCGAGTATCTGCGAAAGACAATCCAGCACGATCTCATCACGGTGTCCAACCGGAACGGTTCGCCAGACCAAAAGAACCTCTCCGGCCGGAGCATTCTCATCATCAATGACCACTTTTTGGGGCTTGGTCGGCAGCGGCTCTTTAATCATAACCCTTTTGGGTTCCGGCCCTGCCGGTATCCAGCCGAAATAATCCTTTGCCAGCGACTGAGCTTTTTCGTGTTCAATATCACCGACAATGATTAGCGTTGCGTTATTCGGTATGTAATGATCGATCCAGAATTGTCGCAGATCCGGCACACTCGTTGCCCGCAGATGAGCCAGTTTGCCGATGGGCGTCCAGTGGTAGGGGTGTTCGGTGAAAATTTCTGCAAACATTTTTTTGAAAACGTTGCCATATGGCCGATTTTCGCCCATCCGCAGCTCTTCCTCTACGACCTTGCGTTCGGTGTCAAAAGCATACTGGTCAATCTTCAAAAATCCCATCCGCTCGGCTTCCAGCCAAAGGGCCAGCTCAATTTGGTCCGCCGGCAGCGTTTCATGATAAACCGTCTCGTCAAAACTGGTATAAGCATTGCAACTGCCGCCGACTTTGCGGATCAGGTTGAAGTGATCTTTCTCACTCACGCGGTCGGTCCCCTTGAACATCATATGCTCGAACATATGTGCATAACCCTGTCGGTCCGGCTTTTCATCCTTGGATCCGACTTGGTACCACACCTGTACCGACACGATCGGACACGAAAAATCCTCTAAGGTAATAACCTCCAGCCCGTTGTCCAGCGTGATCTGCTGGTAATCAAAAAGCTTGCCGGAATCCAGTTCCGGCTTGATCTTATTTCCCTGCGCGACACAGTGTGAACAAAAAGAAATGAATAAAAGAATTCCAAGTAAACCGGTTCGTTTCATCGTTTTTTCCTTGCCTAATATAATTGTTTATTTCGTTCTAGAGCACTCACCGTCATTCTACCCCAATTTGTTTTCGACAACAACCTTGCTTTTTAAAAATGCAGGACCACAGAAATAGAGGTATATAGCAACCCCCACAAGCCCGAAGGGCGTTATAATTCGTAGCCGGAAACCTCCGGCAAGCAGACTCCCATTAATCTTGAGCCCCCAAGAAGCGACATTATATTTTTCTATAAATAAAATCCATTTAGGGCGGCATTAATAAGATGATTTCGGCATCCGGCAAACATATTTTCCTTCCGTTTTTCAAAAATATGCCTTTTTGGATTCTAAAAACCGCTCGGTTTTGATTATCCATGGAACATGCTGGACAGAAAGGGCGTATAGATGGTAAAATTAAATCGAGGTTAAATAAATGAAGAAGCGTACTCAAATTCTTTTGTTTTTGTTGCTTTACTGCGTCTTTGGAGCCGGCTCGATACCCCATTTATACGGCCAGACCGAGGCGGATTGGAAACATCCTTTGTTCAGTCCGGCGGCGCTGCTGATTCAGGATGAAACCGTCCGGGCCGAGCTAATTGTGACTGATGAACAAAGACCCGCTCTGGAGCAGTTATGTGAAACATTAAATCCATTACTGTTTGCGATGCGGGATGTGCCTGCGGACACAACGTATCCGGAAGCGCTTGCAGTAGCCGCGCAGATTTCAGATAAGCTTAAGGAACTGGACAGTATTCTCAGCGAATCTCAACAGCAGAGAATAGAGCAGCTTCGCTTACAGCATGAAGGAATTGGGGCATTATTTTATCCCGAGATACAATCCCAGCTTAAACTAACAGCTGAACAGATCGGGCAAATCAACCAAATTCACGCTCAGTCGCTCACACAACAGAAAGAAATAACGCAGCAAAAATCAACGAATCAGAATGAGAAACCACCGGCCATACAGATTCAGGAGATACAACGCCAGGAGGCAAAAGACCTTTTTCAAACAATGAGCGTCACCCAGCGAAAACAGTGGCGAACCATACTTGGCAAGCCGTTTAATTTTTCCCGGGTGCGCCCGTTGACATTTCGTGTTCCCGAGCTTCAAAATGTAACCGAATGGATTAATACCGAACCGCTTTCCATGGAGAGCCTGCGCGGCCGTGTAGTTATGGTGCATTTCTGGACATTCGAATGCTATAACTGTGTAAACAATTATCCAACCTATAAAAAGTGGATAAAACGGTACGACCCCGAAGAAGTGCTGATACTCGGGATTCACACGCCGGAAAACGAAAGCGAGAAAAATACTGAAAAAGTGAGTAAGCAGATGGAACAGCACGGCCTGTCATTTGCCGTTGCGGTCGATAATGATAAGGCCAACTGGAATGCATGGCACAATCTGTGGTGGCCCAGTGTGTACCTTGTAGACAAAAAAGGCCGTGTGCGGTACTGGTGGTATGGCGAGCTGAGATGGCAGGGTGCAACCGGCGATCAGTGGATAACCAAACGCATCGAAGAACTCAGAGCTGAAAAAATACACTCTCAAAAACCTTCACCATCTTCATGATCTTCATGGTTAGAGGAAATCGTCCGCCGTCATTTATCAATCGTTCATCTTCTTTGGTGCGTAGCGTATCACATCGACTTTTTCCAGCGTCACCAAACCATCCGTTACCATCTCATCGAGCTTCGGCATGATGCGGTCAATATTCTCCCGCGTATCCACACACTCGATCACCATCGGAAAATCCTGGCTCAATGCCAACAGATGTGCCGAATGCAGGTGGCTTTTCGCACCGAACCCCGCAATGCCCCGGACAACCGTGGCGCCTGCCAGCTTTTCTTTCCGTAGCATTTCCACGATCGCCTGATACAGTGGTTGATGCTTATACTTGTCCTGCTCGCCCACAAAAATCCGCATCAACATCTGTTGTCCCTGAAGTACTCTCCTAGAGCGCATCCTGTGTAAGGCGCGATGTATTGGAGAGGGGCAGGCTCACTTGCTGTTGCTGATACGATAATGGTGTGCTCAAGAGCTCCTGCCTCTTCAAGTTTCTTGGCAACACGTACTACGTTTGAACGTTTCTGGCCGACCGCGACATATATGCATACGACGCCGGTGCCTTTCTGATTTATGATCGCATCAACACCGACAGCCGTCTT
>CALETL010000145.1 GCA_937920485.1 uncultured Phycisphaerae bacterium | reverse complement strand
GGTTCCGGTTTTATTCGCCTCGGTTTGGATAGATTGAAAAGAAATGCCGCCTGCATCCGGCAAACATAAAAAAAGCCGGGCTCGAAAGTCCGGCTTTATATCATTTTAAGGATGTTTTGCTATTGAGTAGCCTCAAAATATTCCTGAATTTTTTCGAGCAGGGCGTCGGCTTTCGGTATGATTTCGGCGACTTTACCATCCGGAGCGAGCAGAACGAACTCCGGCACTCTGCCTTCAAGAGTATAATCTTTTTGTAACAATGACGGGGCGAGCATAGCTCTGTCTTCAAAGGCGACAGTCCATTGCATACCTTTTTGTCCAAAAAAGTATTTCCAAGCTCGCCGAACTGATGTCCAGCTTTCAGGATATGCGCCGCCCGGAATGATACTGATGATATCCAGCCCCACTTGGTGATGATATGCTGAGTAGATCTCTTTCAGCACTTCAGGTTCCGGTTTATTTTGGCTTCCTAAGTACCTTGAACCCGCCAAATCAAGCAGGATATATTTGCCTCGGTAGTTTTGCAGATTCCGTTTTTTGCCTTCAAAGTCCTTTATCGCGATGTCAGGAGCGAGTTGGCCGACTTGCAGACTTTGAATTGGCTGCAGAGAAAAACGCCCGGCGTCGATCGGTATTTCAAATTCTTTTTCATCCTCTGCGTCTTTAACTGTAAACTCAAATTCGACTTCTGCAATGAAAGTGTTATAATATTCGGGTTCCCTTGGATTTATGCCAGGGTCTCGAAACCGGACCGTTGCAGCATAATTGCCGGGCAACACGTCTTCGATCCGGAAATTTCCCTGCTCGTCAATGACAATGACATAATCTGGTCGGAACGAGGTACGGGTGTTTTCAAACAATTTTTGCGATATCTTCATCCATTCCTGTCCATCAGGTGTCTGCATCCATTCGGCCTGCCAGGCCTGCATTTCTTCAGGTGTTCGCAGGAAGAAATCCTCCGGAAACGGCATCTCCGGCAGATTTGAAAAATCAAGCCCTTTTTCCCGAAGGTCTGATTTTGACGGCATGATATCAAAACGATAATTAGCAAAATCAATATTCATAGCCCCCGGCCGCAGGAAACGCCCGGTCACGGCACGTCCGCCTCCGCCAAGATGCACTTCCTTCGTTTCACCCGGCAGCACCTCAATATTTGACGTGTTTGCATACTTGGTGGAACTTCCATTGAGTTTCACCGCTTTATGAATCGTTACCCGCCCCGGCAAAACGCGATTAAATGAGAATTGCCCTTTGTCGTCGCTGTAGATTTGTGTGTTGTCAATGATGCTATATTCATGGCCATCCTCAAATCGGACCTGAACTATAATCTTACAATTGACATCGGGCTTGCGGCCGGAATAAACGGTTCCCTTAATCCGCCCCCATTTCTGAAGATGGATTTCGCCGTAAGCGGCAATAAATTGTTCTTCAGAAATTCGACCCACGCCTTTTTCATGAAGTATAATGAGCATGTACGCTTTGTGTTGAGGAGGTAGGGCAAATTCCCCACTTCCATTTGTTTTTAGTCTAAGATGGGAGGTCTGGTCGAATCGTCCTTTTTCAATCCTGACCCAGCCATCTTTCAGGCAAACAAGGACATCCGCATTCTTGGCAGGTTTTCCGTCGGAATCATAAACCACGCCATAATGATTTTCACCTTTATTCAAATGAATATCCAGTGTGACTTCTTTGCCCTCATTGAAAAACGTCTCCGATTCGTAGATCAGGTATCCATCCGCCTCGATCTTAACTGCACATCCATCCAAATGATAGTTAAACGGTTGTTCATATTGACCTTCATAGAATACTTTACCACTCTGAGACTGCCATGTCGGTTTTTTCTGCCCCTGCCACTGGATGCCTTGGGTCATGGTGAACTCTCGCACCAGTTCCCCGGTCTGAGCATCATAGACATTGCCTTTGAGTTTCCCTTGGGGCCACAGGGTAATAACCTGTTCTTCATCCGAAGGTGTTAGCGGATACTTATTCAAGGTTGCAAAGCCGTCTTTTCGGATCGTGTACAAAACCTCGTCCGAAGGAAGGTCATTTAAAATCGCCCGCCCGTTCGCATCTGTTTGAGCAGAACAGCGAATGCTTTCGCATTTCTGACCATGTTTAAAATGCCGCCAGTATCGCGCCTGTATCTTAACTCCTTGCAATGGTTTTTCTTCATGATCGAGTACTCGAACCGGAAGGGTGTATCCCGGCTCAAGAACAAAGTCAACGTTACTTAAGCTTTCTCCAACAGGAAACTCTTTCATATCCTGTGCATACCCTTTTGCCACGACCGTCAGGATCAATCGTCCCTGATGGCACTTGTCAAACTGATAGTAACCTTGTGCATCTGTTTTCTTGCCCTTGTCTTCGGTGAAACGGCTCCATCCCTCGTAAATCATTGCTCCTTCGATGGGCGTTCCGTCCGCCGCGCGGACATAACCTGAAACGGTAAAACCTTTCTGCATAAATAATACGCACGTCTGGTTTAGCAATAGTTCTATGTTTGGCGTCTCGCTGAACTTATCCATGCTGACATATTCGGCGTGCTTCAAGCTGATACTTGCTTCACTTGCATTACTGTCAAAATCCTCAAGAAACCATCGTCCGTCCTTATCTGTCTTGACGACTTCCTGGATGTAGTCAAATTCCGTAAATTGATAGGTGAACTCAGTGTTAATGTTGACGGAAACGCCTTCAATCGGTTGCCCTTCTTTAGTCTTGACATAACCCCCGATCGGTACGCTTTTGTTCATTTGAATCAAATGCTGCTTTGGAACCGGGATGCCTTTTGAATCGGGTCGCCAATACAGATATTTTGGTACATATCCTTTGGACTTGACTTTAATGGTAAAATATGAAACTTTTTGCGTCCCGATTTCATAGAGTACCCGACCGAACTTGTTCGTCTTCATTTCCAGATTCTGAAGTGTTTTGATGTTGCTTCGTGTTTTTAGTAGGGCCCCTTCTATTATTTTGCCGCTTTCAGCGTCTACGACTTTTATTCCTAAAAAGCCCTCTTGGTCATTGTCCACATCCAGTGGGATATCCTCTTCGATATCGGGGACAGTAGATTTTTCCAATTCGTCTGTCGTTTGATCGGCTTGCTCGGATGCAGTATTCGGATCAATTCCGGCCTGCGCGGTTTCCTGGCTTATTTCCTCCAGTATCCGAAGAACTCCTTTTTGAACGGACTCATCATCTTTCGAAGTGTCCAGCGTTTTTAAGGCTTCCATCGCTTCATCGGTGCCGATTTTAGACAGGTAGTTTGCCACGGCCAACTTGGTTTCTGTACTGCCGACTTCAAATAAGTTCGCCAGTCCTTTCACATTGCCCGCCGCAAAGAGATTCTCGGCCAGTTTTAGCCCGGTTTCGATTTTTTGCTTTTGCAATCGGTCTTCTTTGACAACCGCCGTATTGTTGTCGTGTGTTATGGTTTGTTTTGGATCCGGCTGGGCAATTCGTCGATCGTCATTATTGTCCGCCAGTGCCATCCACGTCAGTAAAATTCCTAAAATAAGTAGTGCTGCTATGGCTCCTTGTGCCGTCCTCGATTTCATAATTCTGCTCCAACTGATTTTCTTGCTCGCTTCTGTATTGGCCGGGGTGAATCCGGCCTTTATATTATTTGTAACTGATGCGTACATTTGCTCCGATGCCGTTTGTGATTTCATTGAATCGGCAATGCCCAAAACCGCCTGCATCTGCGACAGTTCCTCGCGGCATTGTTCGCAATT
>CALETL010000144.1 GCA_937920485.1 uncultured Phycisphaerae bacterium | reverse complement strand
TTTTATAAAGCTTTTCGAGAAAAACTTCCCGGTCAACGCGTGTGTCGATTTGCTCCAGCATACACCGTAAAGCACCCAAAAGAACTTCTAAATCTGACCGTGTACTAAGATAGCGATCCAGGGCCCAGGTCAGGTTGCTTGTATAATCATGACTGCTGTAACAGTTGCCCGCTCCGATACGAAGCATCTGTTCGGGAATGGGATCAGATGATAAATTCAGAAAAGCGGCGGCCTCTAAAAACGTCATGGCCTGCTCAGCCCTCATAGAATCCAAGGGGTCTTCATGATGCACTTCAGAAGCTTGTTTAATAAAAAGATTGGCCGTGTTCTCTGAAAACAGACTCTCCCCCTCCAATGCAAATACCGCAGAAATACAAACGATACTGCAAATGATAACAAAAAACACTTCCTTTTGTCTGACCATAGGTCCTCCGAAAACACCACCGGAATCTTTCTTTCACGACTAAAAGAATCGGCTATTGCATGTGGTAACTGAACTTGAAAACACGTGGTTTAGCCAATTTCTTATAGTCATCCAGATCCATCTGAATGGCCAATTCGTGCGTTCCGGCCTGAAAAATAATGAAAGGGTCATCTTCGAGAGCATCGTCCATTAAGGTTTCAAGACCGTACAGGTCCCCAAATGGCGGCTCGGCACCCAAAGCACAGTCACCAAACAGACGAGCCAATCCTTCCTCGTCAGCTAATTGGATATGCTTGACCCCAAGTTCCTTTTTCAGCATATCCATGTCAATTTTGCAGCACGCCGGAAGCACGCACAAGTAATACGTCTCATCCGCCAGCACCACAACCGGCTTAGCGACATTCATCCCCGGCACATGCTCTTCCGCGGCCATTTGTTGAGCGGTAAACGTCGGTCGGTGCTGACTCATTTCATAATGGACGCCCTTTGAATCCAGAAATTCGATTACCTTCATAAGACATCTCCCTTCTGTCTAAACCATGATATTCTTTGTACTTAATACTATTATAAGCAGGATTTGGTTCGAGTCAATTCTCGATGTACAAAAAAAGATTATGAGGGGCCAATCTTAACTGCGTCGGGATTTTGCCAGTAATCCGAGCATTTCGCTCTTCAAGACAGCGGAGATGCCAATATACACTCCTGCACAAATGCTGACCAATACTCCCACCCGAATCAGATCAGATTTCAAAGAAATTGGCATGTTGGAAAGAAGTTTTATCACGCCGAATCCTGCCCCTGCCATCACCGCCGTAGCACAGGCGGTTTTAAGGATCGTCTTTCGAAGCCCTTTCATCATCTCAACCGGATGCTGTTTTTTCAACACGACCATCAGAACAATAACCTGCAGATATGAACAAATCGCCGTCGATAATGCCAGTCCCCCTGTTCCGAGCGGCCAGATCAAAATCAGATTCAATGCCACATTAACCAGCACGGCCCCCACCGCGGTAATCGCCGGAACTTTGGAGTTCTGGGTTGAATAAAACGCCCGTGTTAAAATTTGCTGCCCAAAGAATCCGCACAGCCCGATTGCGTAAAAGGACAGTGTCCACGCCGTATTACCAGTATCATCCGCCGTGAACCGGCCGTGTTCAAATAATACCGCGATGATCGGACGAGCAACCAGAATCAGCCCGACCGTTGCCGGTACAGCCACAAAGATCGAAACACGCAAACCCCGCGATACCACCTGCATCATCTTATCGTAAGCACCTTTAGCCGCCTCACTGCTCAACTCTGGAAAAATCGCCGTAGCCAGTGAGATTCCCAATACACCCAGCGGGAACTGATACAACCGCTGTGCATAATACAGATAAGAAACCGAACTCCACGTCAGCGGTTGCCCCTGATCGTTGGAAAATGCCAGTGCGATCAGATCGTCAGCAAGTGTATTGATCTGCGTAACCGTCAGCCCTAATATCATCGGTCCCATCAGTAACAGAATGCGTCGAAATGCCGGCGAATGCGTCTCCCACAATGGACGCAAAATAACCCCATGCTTTCGCAGGGCACCCATCTGCATTCCGATTTGAAGCACACCCGCAATAACCACTCCCACCGCCACAACATACACCTGCTGTTCCGGCGGAAGATTAAAACCCATCGCCGCCAGAAACGCGCTGGCAATAATGACCACATTCAGCAGGACCGGTGCCGCCGCAGGCGTCAGAAAATGCCGGTGGACATTCAGAATGCCGCCGATCACGGCGACCACACAGATGCACACCATAAACGGCATCATGATTGCCGCCAGCGTCAGGCCTAACCGGGTCCCCTCATTCGGAGGAAAAATCAGGGCGTAAACGACGATTAATATCTCTGCCAACAGCATCACTCCGGTCAGAAATATTGTCAGTACCGTCACCACACTGCACGCCAATCGTTTGGCGGAGTCCGGGTCTTTCCCCAATTCTTCGCTGTAGATCGGGATCACCGAAGCCGACGCCGCCCCTTCACCGAAAAGACGTCGGGCCAGATTCGGAATCTTAAAGCCCATCGTCCAGGCCGTCATCAGCCAGTCCGCCCCGAAAAAATGCGCAAACGCCATATCCCGCAGCATCCCAAGGATGCGACTGATAAATGTCAATCCGGCAATCTGCTTAAACCCACGAATCATAATAAAAAAGTATCAGCCAACGGCTGATTCCTCAATTAAGAATTTAGAATTAATAATTATGAATTATCTGTATTTATCGTCATTTTCCCCCTCTTTCCGTGAAAATGCACCATATCCAAATAAAATGCAAAATTTCAAAAATATATATACGAAAAACCGTCAATGGCCTATCTTATTCATAGACAATCGATTGTTCTATTAAACTTGCGGCAGGATTCAATGTTTCTGGAAAAACAACTGATACTACGATTCAACCGGGGCGATACGGGTGCCCTGCGGGACATCTACGCCCGGTACAAGGACGACCTGGTATCGCTTGCCGCCGCTCTTTTACAAGACAAGAATGCAGCAGAAGACGTCGTTCATGATGTATTCGCCCGGCTGGTACAAAAACAGGACACCCTGCGGATATCGAAAAACCTGCGGGCCTATCTAATGACTTCGGCAGCAAACATGGCCCGCCAGCATTTTCGCAAACGACAGAAAGAGCCCGAGTCATCATTGGAAACTTCGGCCTTAGACAACCCCGGCAAGGAACTCCCGCCGGTATCGACGATGGCCCACGATGAGCAAAAACAGCATCTGACCAAGGCCCTCTCCGCCCTACCGTATGAACAGCGTGAAGTCATCCTACTGCGTCATTACAGCGATTGGAAATTCCAGAAAATCGCTTCTGTGCAGAATGTATCCGTGAATACCGTCCAGGGCCGATACCGGTACGGCATCGACAAACTGCGGTCACTTTTAGACGGAGAAGTACTATGAGACCGACAGAAAAAATAGATAATCTGATTAAAAACACACTAAAAGACACAGCGAGCCCCGAGCTGGATCAGCGTATCAACACCCTGATCGCTCAATCAAAACAAACTCAAGCACGCCCGCTGAACAGATGGAGCATAACCATGAAATACCCAATCACAAAATTCGCCGCCGCCGCGGTAATCATTATTGCAATACTAACCGGAATCTACCAACTCACCGGTTCCATTGACGGAGCAAGTGTTGCTTGGGCAGATGTTGTGAAGCAATTTAATTCGATCAAATTTTTTAACGCTTCTGTGTATATGAAAGAAAATGC
>CALETL010000143.1 GCA_937920485.1 uncultured Phycisphaerae bacterium | reverse complement strand
CCCGTGCAAAACAACGCAAAATCCGTCAAACCTTTCAACAGTTTCTTAACACGGTCAACAGGTTCTTTGATAAGAGCTTGCTGGCTTTTGGTTAGCTCAACGTCTTTTTTCTTTCGCAATTGCCCAAACTTCAAATCAGATAAAATATCAATGCAGGAATCAACTTTGTCCTTTTTCAAAAACTCCGTACAGGCGGTTACGACCGGCAGAATCTCTTCCTGAATATGTGCCGTTGCATAGAGGCCTTCGCAAAGCATTGCGTCTAAGTTCAGGGCATACTCCAATTGTTTGCGGCATTGGTTCAGCTTTTCCAGCAGGATGTTTGTTTGCGCCTGTTCCAATAGCTGGTGTGATTCATGATCGCTTTTATTAATGGCGGCGGCTTTCTCATAAAAAGCATTCCGATCAACCACGCTGTCCAGAAAATCATTCAGCGCAATGATCTGATCCACAAAGCTGCCCGTTCCCGGTTGGACACGTCTGCCGGCAAACAAGGCCTTCAGATCGTCAGCCGTTTCCTTATCCGCCCAGGCATCTTCAAGCACATCTTCCAGCAGTTCGGCTTTTAATAATTGCTGCTCGTCCGCATCCAGTATCCCGAATGTCGGGTCCAGATCGATCAGATAGAAAAACTCTGTCAGGGTGCGTTTGCAGAAGGAGTGAATCGTGCTGATGTAGGCACGGTCCAGCAGCAGTAATTGCTGTCGAAGCCGAGAGTCGTGTGTTTCCAGATAGCGTTTATAGAGTGTTTCGGCGATGCGGCTGCGCATTTCCTCGGCTGCCGCATCGGTAAATGTCAGCACCAGCAGAGTATCCGCTCGGGCCGGATCCGTTGTGTCGGCGATACGATCCACCGCACGCTGCGATAACACCGCAGTCTTGCCGGTTCCTGCCGAAGCGGTCACCAAGACGTTGCGGTCGATCGTTTCAATCGCCTGCTGTTGTGTAGTCGTCCATGTTATGTTTGTGGTTTTACTCATTCACTTATAACAAGTGAAAATATCAATCCGTAGTTGATTTTGAAGCCGCAATGCAATAAAGATGCTTTTTGCCTTTCAGATACATCTCGTTGCCAACAATCGCCGGGGAACAGTGAGTTCCGTCATCCAGTTTGTTAATCGCCAGCACTTCAAAAGTCTTTGAATTCTTTAAAACATAGACAACACCGTTACGCCCGACAATATAGACCCGCTCCGCTGCTCCGACAGGTGAGGCGTAAATGCCTTTCATTTCCTTCAGTTTTTGCTTGGTAAAATTGGGCTTGCCAGTTTTGGCGTCATAACAGGAAACAATTTCCTTGTTCCCGTCCATTACATAAATCTGCTCACTATACAGCAGTGGCGACGGCACATAAGGCGTTGCTTCTTTCACTTCCCACACAACTGCATCAGTTCCTGTCAGGTCACCCGTTTGTCCAAGCTTAATCGCCTGCAGCAAACTGCCACGGAAACCACTTGTGCAGTAGATCATATCGAACCCCATGACCGGTGTGGGGACGACATTACGGGTCTGTCCCCCGCATTCCCAAATGACATCGCCGGTCTTAACATCATAACCGCGTACTTTATTGGTAGCGCTGGCAACGACCTGCAAGGGTCCGTACCCTTCCACCACAAACGGTGACGCGTAAGAAGTTGGCTCGTCCCGTTCTTTCTCCCAGATAATGTCTCCGGTTTTTTTGTTAAACGTATAAATATGAGAGTCCTCTTCGTGGTCGGCCGTTATGATCACCGCGTCACCGGCCAAAGCAGGAGAATTGCCCTCTCCAAAACGTGTTTTCATATTCATTATCTCCTTCTTCCATATCTGCTTGCCGTTCATATCATAGCAATATATCCCACGGCTGCCGTAATAGGCCCAGATATATGTACCATCCGTAACCGGCGAAAAAGAGGCATAGCCGTGGTCTTCATGATGTCCCTGATGCGGCTTAGCTTCACAAACGGTTTTCTCCCACAGCAGTTTGCCTGTGTTACGATCCAGACATACCAGATTAAACTTGTAAACATGAGTCGGTGCTTCGCCGCCTCTTCCTCGTCTGCCCCGTCCGGAATCATCCTCTTCCGGTTCGGCAGCAGGAGCAGGTGTTTCCTCTTTGTCGGTTTTAACCGCGGTTTGAAAGATGATTCTATCGCCCCAGACAATTGGCGATCCATCAGATCCGTCACCGGTTAGTTCGACTTTCCATTTGATGTTTTCAGTTTCACTCCATGTCAGGGGAGGATTGCCGTCAGGGGAGATACCCATCATACCCGGCCCCCGCCAGGTCGGCCAATTCGCATCCGAAGCGCCAAAGGTACCGGATGAGGTAAAAAAGAAGACCAATGCGAAGACAATGCTAAAAATCAAATTCCGTTTCATAATAAATTCTCCCAAAAAATGTGTCTGCTCTTTTTCGTTTACACCGTAAACAATCATTTCCCTGTATATAACGCCAGTCAATATACCAATATTTTATCAAAAAAGTAATCTTTCTTTAAAACAAGCCACCCTTTCCCCAAAAACGCTTCTAAAGCACCTTGGAACATGATTAAGTCTATATACAATTGGGGCATTGTTGGCGCAAAGTGGCCAGATATTAAAAAAGACATTGACTTTTTTTTAAGCATCGCTTAAAGTTACGCGGCTTTTTTGGGCGTAAAAACTCTGCACCCAATACTGGAAATATAAACCTAAAAGAATATCAGAAAGGGATGGTAGAAAAATTGGCTGAAACAAAAAGTGTTTTACAGGAACGAATTGACCCGCAAAATCTCGAAAAACTCAACGCACTCGGTAACGATCGGCTCAACGCCTTCATTGCAGAGGCAATTGAGTTGACAAATCCGGAAACGGTTCTCGTCTTCACCGACTCTAAGGAAGACATCGAGACGATCCGCGAGAAGGCGAAAAACGGCGGCGGCGAACACACGCTGGCTACCGCGGGCCATACATACCATTTTGACGGCCCCAAAGATCAGGCCCGCGATAAAGCTAACACCAAGTACCTGCTGCCTGAAGGCATGGATCTGGGTGCCAGCCTGAACTCCACCGATAAGGTCACCGGCCTGGCGGAAGTCAAGGGCATCCTGAAAGATTCCTACAAAGGCAAAGAAATGCTGATCTGCTTCTTCTGTCTGGGCCCGACCAATTCGGACTTCTCGATCTCGTGTGCACAGATCACTGATTCGTACTATGTCGCACACAGTGAATGCCTGCTGTATCGCCCCGGCTATGAGCAGTTCAAGAAAGTCGGCGACGGCGAATTCTTCCGCTTTGTGCACACACAGGGCGAAACCGATGAAAACGGCTGTAGCGTCAATGTGGACGGCCGCCGGGTCTATGTTGATCTGGAAGACAACATCGTTTTCTCGACCAACACGCAGTATGCTGGTAACACCGTTGGTCTCAAAAAGCTGTCACTGCGTCTGGCGATTCAGAAGTCTTCCAAAGAAGGCTGGCTGGCCGAGCACATGTTCATCATGGGCGTCAACGGCCCGAACGGCCGCAAGACCTATTTCACTGGCGCGTTCCCATCGGCCTGCGGCAAGACATCGACCGCGATGCTGCCCGGACAGACGATTGTCGGTGACGACATCGCCTATCTCCGCAAAAAAAATGGTAAGATGATGACCGCCAATGTCGAGCAGGGCATCTTCGGAATCATCGAAAATGTCAATGCCGACGATGATCCAGTCATTTTCGAATCACTGAACAGCCCCGGCGAGGTAATCTTCGGTAACGTGCTGATCTCAGACGGAAAGCCATACTGGATGGGCATGGGCTCGGACATCACTGTCAGCGGCACTAACTATCAGGGCGCCTGGGACCCGAGCATGACCGATGTGAATCCATCGCATAAGAACGCCCGCTATACGATCCAACTGAATGCACTGGACAACGTCGATCCCGAGCTGGAAAACCCGAACGGTGTCGAAGCCGGTGGTATCATCTACGGCGGACGCGACAGCGATACACAGGTACCGGTTGAGCAGGCGTTTGACTGGGCCGAGGGTATCATTGCCAAGGGTGCTTCAATTGAGTCAGAAACCACCGCTGCTACACTGGGTCAAGCCGGTGTTCGTACATTCAACATCATGGCCAACCAAGACTTTGTCGCGATCCCACTGGGTCAGTACATCCAGAACAACCTGGATTTTGCTAACGGTGTGGATAAGGTTCCGTCGATCTTTTCGACCAACTACTTCCTCAAAGGCGAGGACGGCCAGTTCCTAAACGGCAAGCTGGACAAAATGATTTGGGTTCTCTGGGCCGAACTGCGGGTCAACGGCGATGTGGAAGCCATCAAGACCCCGACCGGCTGGATTCCAAAATATGAGGATCTGGCTCCCTTGTTTAAGGAAAAACTGAACAAGGACTACACCCAAGACGAGTATGTCCAGCAGTTCACGGTCCGCGTACCGAACCTGCTGGCCAAGTACGACCGTGTCGAAGCGATTTATAAAGAAAAGGTCGCCGACACGCCGCAGTTGGTCTACGACACGTTTTCCGCGATTCGCAAACGCCTTAAAGACCTGCAGGCTGCCAAAGGCGATTTCGTCAGCCCACTGGATCTGTAAAAAAATGTACCGCCGGCTTCTGAGCCGCAGGTTATATGAGTACCCCGTCAATACAAAAGGGACGGCCTTCGGGTCGTCCCTTTTTTTATTTTAATCTTTGGGGCGTGTCAGTGAGATACATTCTGACACCGGGATTCGCATGAGGTGCTAAACGGATGGCGGACACTTGACGAGAGGTTATAATGCCCCAATTTACAGGAGTGTCCATCATGGCAAAGTACCGAAAGTACAGTAAAGAGTTTCAATTACAGGCGGCAAAATTAGTCACAGAACAGGGATATTCTTACGATAAAGCGGCCAAACGGCTTACGGTCACGATATTTGAGTATTTGACAGAAGTTCTGTTTGGGACTATGATTGCCCGATAAACGTACATGTCGATTGCCTTGTAGAGCGCGGTCTGCGCCATGGGACTGGCCTGATGGACCTCGTCGATAAACATGACGGCGTTCGACGACTCAGCGCTC
>CALETL010000142.1 GCA_937920485.1 uncultured Phycisphaerae bacterium | reverse complement strand
CAGCCGTTCGTGGCAGGGGATATTTTCGTCCTCGGCAATTTCGATGACGGTTTTTCTGGCAATGCCCGGCAGGACCGGGGTTTGCGCGGGCGGGGTATAGAGTTCGCCGTCTTTGACAAGGAATACATTGCTGATGCTGCCCTCAGCAAGGAAATTTTCGGTTGTGAACCACAGGGCCTCGGTGGCGAGTTTTTCGTGGGCGTTTTTCAGGGCGGTCAGCCGCGGGCCGTAGCAGGTGGTCTTGTGTCCGCAGAAGGGGTCCTTGTTGCTCTGGCGAAAGTCTGTCAATGCCACCCGCACACCTTTTTCATAATACTCGGTTGGGTAGGGCGTAAATTCGGCGGCAGTGATCAGCAGATTCGTTGCGGCGGTCCCGTCGGCTCCGATCGGGCCGTTGCTGACCTGCAGCCGCAATCGCGCATCGGACAGCTTATTAGCTGTTAGCACTTCGTCAACTGCCTGTGTGATTTGCTCGTCCGAATAGCTGTTGGCAATGGCCAGCGTCTCGGCGCTGGTATTGAGCCGCTGCAGATGGTCAGCTAGCCGAAAGACGATACCGCCCGCCGCCCGCATGGTTTCAAACAGGCCGATGCCGTAAAGATAACTGCTGTCGGTGATCGCGACATCCGCCGCAGCTGCTCGAATGATCTGTCCGTTCAGAAATACTTTTTCCATAAAAATCGCCTTTGAAAAATTAATTATCTGACAAGTATGCTACCATATAGCGAACACAGCGTCAAATACAGAAAAACACGCATGAATTAATCGAAATACTCGTGTGATGAAACAACCTCGACGTGGCATTTGGGGATCGCTTCGATGAACTGACGGCCATATCTTTTCCGCACGATCCGGCTGTCCAGCACGACGACCATCCCGGAGTCGGTTTTGTTACGAATCAGGCGGCCGAAACCCTGTTTGAACTTGATGATCGCCATCGGCAGTTGGTACGAAAAGAACGGGTTGTGCCCCTGTTCTCTGAGCAGTTCGATGCGACCTGCGATCAGCGGGTGATTGGGTACCGCAAACGGAAGCTTGACGATGATTACATTGGACAAACTCTCGCCGGGAACATCCACTCCTTGCCAGAAACTATCGGTACCGAACAGCACGCTTCGGGTATCCTGCTTAAAATGATCCAACAGACGCGCCCGGTCCATTTTTCCTCCCTGGGTCAGCAGTTCCATCTCTTGTTCGGTCATCCAGTCAGAAAGTTTTTCCGCTGCGGCCTTAAGCATGGCATAGCTGGTGAACAGTACAAATGCCCGCCCATCGCTTTTCAATAAATGTTTTTTAATTGCTTCGCACGCCGCATCCACAAATTCCGGGCTGTTCGGTTCCGGCAAATTTGCTTCGACATACATCCGAACCTGCTGCTGATAATCGAACGGGGAACCTGCCTGAAGAGAGTCAAATTCTTCTAATCCAATACGTCCGGCAAAAAAGGCAAATCCCTCTTTTTCCGAACCTCCGAGCGTAAGTGTTGCGCTGGTCAGAACCGTTGATTCGTATACATCGAACAGCGTTCGTTTTAAATACGGCCCCACATCCAGTGGCGCAGATCGCAGCAGGACTTTTTTTCGGCGGTTGGATTCAATCTCAACCCAGTACACACAGCCGTTTTTTTGCTGCATGATGAAATCTTTCAGGTCCGTTTCAATCGCCTCCAACTGATCGGCGTACCGCAAAAATTCAAATGTATCATCTTCGTTCTTTGTTTGTTTGCCCAGCTTTATCAGTTCCAGCCGAAGCTGCTTTAGAGCTGCTCCCAGGTTATTCTCTACGAATTCCACTTCACAGCGTCCATTATTTTCATCCCCTGCATGGGCGTGCCACGCTTGCACTTGTGCGAAAAAAATCTGTGCGGCCTGTTGGCATTTTTTCACGAGGTCTTTTGATGCTGTCGCGGATTTATGAAATGCCAGCAGACCTTTGCGTTTTCGCGAGTTGTACAATCGATTCAGCAGATACGTCAATCCGAATTGGCTGATGCGAATACCGAAGTGATCTTCAGCTACATGTTCAATATTGTGCGCCTCATCAAGGATCACGCGGCGATAGTCCGGCAGAACGCCAACACCGGCTTCCTTGAGAATCAGATCGCTGAACAACAGGGCATGGTTGGCGACGATAATATCGGCGGTTTCCAATTTTCGCCGTGCCTGCCAGTAAAAGCATTTTTGATAATACGAACACTTTCGGCCCTGGCAGTTTCCGTGTTCGCTCTGAACGGCCTGCCAGATTTCTGAAGATGGTACAAAGTCCAGTTCACTCAGAGAGCCATCGGCAGTTTCTTCGGCCCACTCGGTGATCAGACCCAACTGGCGGGTGTCGGTATCAAAAAGACTCGCCTTTCGTTTGATCGCATATTCCAACCGGCGTTTGCATAAATAATGCCCCCGTCCTTTGGCTAATCGGGCGGTAAATTTTTCAGGCAGGATGCGAGTTAAAAAAGGGATGTCTTTTTCAATCAACTGTTGCTGGAGGTTGATCGTGTGAGTGCTGATGAGAACAGGGCCGTTTCCTGCAATGGCTTGATCGATGGCTCCGGCCAGATAGGCGAAACTTTTACCCACTCCGGTTCCGGCTTCTACCGTCAGATGAAATCCCCCCCGCATCGCTTCCTGCACACGGCGTGCCATGACAAGTTGTTCCGGACGGGATTCAAAGTCCGGCCATTGATCGGCGATCAGACCTGTTGGCCCCAGAAGAGCATCGGCCTCCAGTCCATGCTGATGAGCAAATGAGATCACCGGTGTTCCTTCATGGGCTATTTCAACACCTCTTCGGGATCAATGATATTTTTGAGAAGCGTAACGGCTTTGCTGTCCGGCATAGCATCTTTAGCAGTGTTGATCGCACTCTTTGCAAGAACCGCTTTCTCGTCCTGATAAGAGACATAGGCCAGCAGAAAGGCCAATTCGCCGGAGCCGCTACGTTGCTGCCATGTGGCCATTTCAAGGGCACGGCTTTCAAATACATCCCTGCCGCCCACAAAAGCGGCAAGATCATATTTTCTCAAAGCTTCTTTAGAATCCAATTCCATGGCCCGGCTCAGGTAATAGGCACTGCTCATATATTCACCTGCCGCAAACAATGAGAACGATTGCCCTAAATAACCCTGCGCATTTTTTGGCTTCCAGACAATAGCAAGGGCGTAGGTATCGGCGGCTTTATAAAACTGCCCCTTTGCGACGAAGTCTTCCGCCG
>CALETL010000141.1 GCA_937920485.1 uncultured Phycisphaerae bacterium | reverse complement strand
GATCCCGCAGATTCGGGCAATGCACGCCGGCGACCGCAGCCGCAAGCAGGTTCTGGTCGATCACGGGTTCCGCCTGCCCAGCGCGATGGACAACCGGCCGCTGCAATTTGACGAGTTTCACGAGCGATGGAAACAGGCGGTATTCGTTTCCGCGACGCCGGCGCCATACGAACTGGAATTGTGCGAGGGCGAAGTCGTCGAACAGATCATCCGCCCGACGGGGCTGGTCGATCCGGACATCTTTGTGCATCCGGCCTCGGACCAGATCAACCACCTCATGAAAGAAGTCAAAAAGCGTGTCGCCGCCGGCGAGCGTGTACTCGTAACCACACTGACCAAGCGGTTGTCCGAAGATTTGGCCGGATTTTTGTCCAGCAAGGGCATTCGCTGTAAATACCTGCACAGCGAGATCGTAACGTTAGAACGAGTCGAAATCCTGCGGGATCTGCGGGCCGGTGAATTTGACGTGCTGGTCGGCATCAATCTGCTGCGGGAGGGGCTGGACCTGCCGGAGGTGTCGCTGGTGGCGATCCTCGATGCGGACAAGGAAGGGTTCCTTCGCAGTGAGACTTCACTGGTGCAGACCATCGGGCGAACGGCGCGAAATGTTAACGCCAAGGTCCTGCTGTATGCCGACACCGTGACCAACTCGATGAAAAAAGCCATTGACGAAACCAATCGAAGGCGTACAATCCAACTGGCGTATAATGAAAAACACGGGATTACGCCGGAAACGATCCGCAAGGAGATCAAATCTGGCCTGGCCGATGAGTTTCGAGCCAGAAAAACGGCTCAGGAAGCGGTTCATCTGACGGATACAGAATATGACCGGACGGAGCTCATTACTGAGCTTGAGAAAGAAATGTTTGCGGCCGCAGAAGCACTGGAGTTTGAAAAAGCCGCCCGGCTGCGGGATCAGATACAGGAACTGAAAGACATGCCCGGGATGGACGAAGCACCCGGCAAAACTCAGGCCGCCGCAAGCGGTCGAGTTAAAAAGAAGCATTTTAATAAGAAAGGCAGATGGCGATGCACAGAATAGTCCCAAGCAAAGGGCACGAACGAATCGCAAGGAAAAACCTGAAAAAACTCGATTTGGCAAAGGTTGATCCGCTTATCGATATCGCCGTTCATGAAGATTTTGGCAAAGGCGACCCCACCAGCGAGATTACCGTCAACGCTCACGAAATCGCAAAAGGTTACCTGATCAGCCGCGAGGAAATCGTCGTCAGCGGTATGGAATTAGTTCCGGCGATTCTGAATAAATACGATCCGCGACTGGAATTCAAAGCACTGGTACCCGACGGTCATCGGGCCAGCGTTGCCGACCGGCTGGGTGTGATCAAAGGGCCGCTGCGTTCGATGCTTGGGGCCGAACGGGTTGTCCTGAATTTTCTGCAACGGTTGTGCGGCATCAGCACGATGACGTGGAAGTTCGTCAGCGCCACACGCGGCACCAAGGCAAAGATTTATGACACGCGCAAGACCATTCCCGGCTGGCGGGAACTGGAAAAATATGCCGTTCGCTGCGGCGGCGGATACAACCACCGCAGAGGCTTAGGCGATGCGGTTATGTTCAAGGATAACCATCTCGCGGAACTGGGGCCAAAGTTCGAACGCAAACTGGCAAAGATGGTCCAGCAGGCACGCGCGAATAAAAATGTTAAATTCGTTGTGGTGGAAGTGGACCACGTGGATGATCAACTGGACCGCGTGCTGACGATTCCCGGAATCGACATCATCCTGCTGGACAATATGGGCCAGTGGCAACTTCGGCACGCCGTTGAACTGCGGGATCAGGTCGGAAAAAAACCGCTGCTGGAAGCCAGCGGCGGAATCACGTTGAACAACGTCCTGACCGTTGCAAGCTGCGGCATTGACCGCATCTCCGTCGGCGCGATCACCCATTCGGCTATCGCCGTCGACATCGGCTTGGATCGGTAAACAGTTGGGATTTTACTGGACAAAAGCAAATGGTAATAACTATACTAATGCCTAATGAAGAAAATTGACGCAACCAATAAGAAAATACTCCGGATTCTACAGAATGAAGGAACCATTACGAATGCGGAGCTGGCCAACCGAGTTGGCATTGCCCCGGCTACCACTCTGGAGCGGGTCAAAAAACTGGTAAACAGCGGCACCATCAATAAATTCGTTGCGCTCGTGGACCCGGAAAAGGTTGGCAAGGGCATTACCGCCTTTGTGGCAATCACTCTGAATGATCACTCATCCAAAGCTGTTAAGCTTTTCAATAAAGAAATTTGTGAAATTTCGGAAGTCCTTGAATGTTATCATGTGGCCGGAGATGCCGATTATATCCTGAAGGTCGTCACAGAAGACATCAGGGGTTATGAACTGTTTGCTATCGAGAAGCTGGCACACATTTCCAATGTTGGAAGGATCACCGCCCGGTTTGTCTTATCAAAGGTCAAGCACGAAACCTGCATACCGATCGAATAGAACCACATTTTTCCCAATCCGGGCTCTGGGTTTCGTTTCCCATGTAACGTCAGCTGCGTCTCTTCTAAACTCCATACAAAAACCAACATGAAGCCGTAAATACTAACAAATTTATGCAGGAGTCAAATATGTCTGATATGAAGTATCGTACAATGGGGCAGCAATCGGGGCGTCGCTCATGGGCGGAACCCTGGAAAATCAAACAAGAAAACTTATTGGGAAAATGGCCGGGTGACAAAATCAGGGCAACAATGGAAAGAGGCAGCTTTTTCAACAGCCCCGCAGTCACCTGTTTTTTATTGACTTTCTTTCTTTTTGCTACTACCTTCCCCTTTTATGCCAATGGCAGAATCCGCATGGGCATCATGGCCCACCCTACGGGACTATCGCTGTCGATATCGGATTAGACAGATAAAAACAATGAACGAATATTTGAAGACGAATCAAAACCTTTGGGATAAGTGGACCGGGATTCATGTTGAATCGGAATTTTATGATGTCCCGGGCTTTAAGGCGGGCAAGTGTTCCCTGCTGGATATTGAAGTCACAGAGATGGGAGACGTAAAAGGTAAATCGCTACTGCATCTTCAGTGTCATTTCGGCCAGGATGCGCTAAGCTGGTCCCGACGGGGAGCAACCGTCACAGGCGTGGATTTTTCAACTAAAGCAATCGCGCAGGCCAACACATTGGCAAAAGAATGCAATCTTGACGCACGGTTTATCTGCTGCAACCTCTACGATCTGCCAAACCATCTGGATGAAACGTTTGATATCGTATTTACCTCAGGCGGTGTATTGCCCTGGCTGCCGGACCTGCACGAGTGGGCTCAACTGATCGGACGCTATCTTAAGCCCGGCGGGATATTCTATATCCGTGAGTTTCACCCGGTCGCCTATATGCTGGATGATGCGGATGATACTAAGATCCCGTTATTCGGATACCCGTATTTCAAAACCGGTCAGCCGATGAAGGATACAGTTGAAGGCAGCTATGCGGATCATGATGCAGATATTAAAGCCGACTGCTATGACTGGCCGGTTGCAATGGGCGAGGTCGTCACAGAGCTGATCAACGCAGGTTTGCAGATCGAATTTCTGCATGAATTCAATTATTCGCAGTGCCAACTGCTGTCGTATTTGAAACAAGGCGATGACGGCATGTGGAGATACAACGACCTGCCCGGCGGACTGCCGCTGATGTTCTCGATTCGGGCGATAAAGAAATGAAGGGAATTTTCCCATTTTGATCAGCGTGGGCACAGCCCACCCTACATTACTGCGAAAACGTCGAATTTAAAGATTTCCATTGCTGTACATTAGTGACCATCCCTATTATATTAGATAGATGAAAACAATAAAGGATTGCGATTTATTGAATAATAAAA
>CALETL010000140.1 GCA_937920485.1 uncultured Phycisphaerae bacterium | reverse complement strand
GAGTGTTATCTTTAAGATTGATAAAAAATTGAGCCCTTGCCGAGTCCGGGTCTAAAGTTCTTGCCATTGCGATGGTGCCTCGAAGGTTCGATAGACTATTTGAACTTTCACTGATGATCGGATCAAACTCGGTTGGTTTTTCGACCATATCAACGCCGACGGCAACGGTATGACCGATGCGTTCATTGAATACGCAATGCCGCTGGTCGGAAAACTGCCGCAAACCGAATTCCTTGGCAATCTACCAACGATCTAAAAGCGGTAACTCAATAAATAATTTCAAAACGCCCGGCGGTTCAATACTGTCGGGCGTTTTTTTGTTTTACATCGCCTCAAATGCCGATACTAAATAGACTATAATAACTCAAAAGGAACGCTTTGGACTTCAAGATTGCAAAAAATCCAGATCTCCTGCTCGAAGCGATGCAGGACCATGAAAAAGCCATCGCCTATCTGTATCAGGCATATTCAGAACGATTTGAGGAGTATGCCGACTTCTGGGCCGATCTTGCCAAAGAAGAACGTAAACACGCCGTATGTTTCAGCAACCTCAGATTACTCATTCAGAAAAATCCGGACATTGTCATCGTGGAGCGTTTTTCTATCGATGCCGTCAATTTTTCAATCAAATATGTCAATGAACTGACTGAGCGGGCGGACGATCCGGAATTTGAGCTAATCAATGCCTTTTCCCTGGCGGCTAAACTGGAAGAAGCCCTGCTGGAAAAAAACTTTTTTGAGGTTTTGTCCGGCGATGCTCAGGAGATTAAAGATACTTTATTGCTTCTTGCCAGTGAAACAGAACGCCATTTTCAGACTCTTAAAAGCACATTGAACGACTACAAAGCAAGCAATCCCTAACAACTTTTAGAACTTTACAGCAGTTAAGAGTCTGACCTTTCCTGCACCAAACAGCATTTCTTCATTAAATATATTTTCATTTATCCAAACAAATATTGTTTCCCCTGCGTATGTACTGTACAATAAACCAAACTTTAATCTTTTATAAACAGATGAGAAAGGGTAGAAACATGAAGAAATTAGCACTGTTTTCGATTTTGATCTTAGTCTTTGGGATAAGCGCTGTTTACGCATGCGGTGGCGGTGGTGGATGTGATAAACCAAAACCAGAACCCAAGCCCGAGCCGGAACTTATGTGCGGCGGTGGCGGCGGTGGATGTGACAAGCCAAAACCAGAACCCAAGCCCGAGCCGGAACTGATGTGTGGCGGCGACAAGGACAAGAAACCTGCTCCTGCACCTGAACTGATGTGCGGCGGCGACAAGGACAAAAAGCCTGCTCCTGCACCTGAACTGATGTGTGGTGGTGGGTGTGACAAGCCAAAACCAGAACCAAAACCGGAGGCTTAGGCCGGAAGGTTTAGTAAGGCAAGAAGTAAAATATTTTACCTCCCAATTGCTATCTGCACTGCGGTTTGACGAAACATCTTTATCAAACCGCAGTTTTTTTATGCGCCCTTCTTGCTGTCAAGAATAAGTGTGACCGGGCCGTCGTTGATACTGTCGATATCCATATGTGCCGCAAAAATGCCCGCTTCAACAGGTACGTCTTTTTCTTTAACCGCGGCGATGGTTTGCTCATAAAGCCGCTTGGCCATATCCGGCGAACCGGCAGCGGTGAAATCGGGCCGCCGCCCTTTGCGGCAGTCGCCATACAACGTAAACTGGCTAATCAGCAGAACATCGCCGGAAATGTCTTTGACCGAAAGATTCATCTTGCCGTCAGTATCTTCAAAGATGCGTAAGTTGACAATCTTGTCCGCTATGAAGTCGATGTCGGTTTGCGTGTCTTCTTTACCTACGCCCAAAAATACCAATAGCCCCCGCCCGATAGAACCGGTTACACTTCCATCAACCGCCACACTCGCTCGACTAACCCGCTGAATCACTGCCCGCATAACTGTTTTTCCTTTGTAATGGCTTGTTATGACCCGGATTATACCCAAAATGCTGATTTTCACAATTTTTTTGTAACAATCGCTTTTCCTGCGCAATGATATGTGTGATGATGGTTGGCGCAATGAAAAAACGCAGGAACACAGAACAATTGGCGACTTTGACAAATTCAAATCAGTTGGCGCTCGAATCGCTCTTTGACGCCTGTTATGACCGTATCTACGCCTATTGTGTGCATCGGCTGTTCTGCAGAACCGCCGCAGAGGATGTGACAAGTCAGATTTTCCTGGCTGCGGCCAAAGGAATCGGTTCGGTCTCCGGCGACGGGCCGGAGGTGCACGTTCGCTGGCTGTACGGAATCGCGGTCAATCAATGTAATTCCTATCTCCGCAAAAACCTGCGCAGACGCGAGATATTTGAACAATTCCGGCGAGAACATAGCCATCATCAGGAAAACGTTGATTTCTCGCCGGACTGGACAGGCGTTTATGCCAGTATTTCGCAACTGAAGCAAATCGAGCAGACCGTCATCACGCTGCGTTTTTTCGAAGAGATGTCTTATGACGAGATTGCCGCCATCATCAACAAACGGCAAACCTCGGTACGGGTCATCCTGCACCGGGGATTGAAAAAATTACGCAAATTGCTGAATTCCGCCAAAAGCGGTTTTATAGATAGAGGTGTGGGCCATGAATGATGACTATAAACAATTCGAGCAGATCATAATCGGTCTTGAAATCGACGACCGCCCCGATGCCGAGCATAAGCAGGCACTTCGCAAACAAATGCTTGCCGCCTGCAACGATGCCACCTCCGACAAAACCGTTACACGGATTCAGCCGGTATGGAGCAGAATCATGAAATCAAATATTACAAAATCCGCCGCCGCGGCGATCATTATCATCGGAGTACTCATTGGAATTAACATGCTCAACGGAACACCCGTCTATGCTATCGAACAAACCATCCAAGCCGGGCAAGGGGTGCGTTATCTTCACTTTTATTTCGATGCTTCCGCAGATAGTGACGTTCCGAATAAAGAGGCCTGGCTGGAATATGACGACAGCGGACAGATTAAAAACATTCGTGTCAACTGGTATCATCAAAAATCCGGAGATATGGTGTCAGTCTGGAAAGAAGGCAGGACTCAATACTGGGTAAAAAAAATGAAAACGCTCAGGTTTTTTAAGGATGAAGTTTATACAGAAAAAAGTGTTGGTTTTGCTCAACGCTTTGATCCAACAAGGGCAGTTGAGTATATGTATACTTTAGAAAAAAAAGGTGATGTCGAAATAAAGATACAAGAACCCGCAGATAAAACCAAGCCGATCGTTTTGACGTGTACATGGCTACCGAATACATATATCGTCAAAGGAACATCGCCACAAATGCGTGAAATTATCCATGTCGATCCGGTTACCAAACTGGTAACTTCGATAGAAGTTTACAAATATGAAGATGGTGAGTATGTAGGCGGCGGTACTTGGACATATCCCGACTATGACAAACTTTTTGAGCCCGGGATTTTTGACCTTGAACAAGAGGTACCTGCTGATGTTAAGCGTCTTGATCTAATGACATTAGACATTGGTCTTGAGCAGACGGACCTTACCGATGAAGAAATCGCGATTAAAGTAGTGCGCAGCTTTTATAAGGCATTAATTGACAAAGATTATGACAGAGCAATTAAAATCTATGGATACGAAGATCCTGACAAAAAAGAAGAAATGATCAACAGATTTAAGAAGCACAATGTTGTGCGAATCATTTCAATCGACGATCCTGTTTGTCCCAATGAAATGATTTATGGCGGCATTTTCAGAATCTCATGTAAAATTGAAATAGAAAAGAATGGACAAGTGATTATGAGGCATATTGATAAACTTTATGCTAAACGCGTCTTAGGATACCCTGATCGGTGGCACGTATCAGGCGCATTTTAAAATCGGCTTATTTCTATGACCTGATCCCACAATGTAAAGCCGGGCTTTTCGGAGTCCGGCTTTTTTTGTGTTTATTTCACTTTTTTGTAAACGAAGTTGAATAAATGTGCTCTATTAGGATGAATCGGATTCA
>CALETL010000139.1 GCA_937920485.1 uncultured Phycisphaerae bacterium | reverse complement strand
GCCGCCGCCCATACCGCCGCCACCCATCTGATCAAAGCCAGTCGAAGGCGGATTAAGCAGATCGGTCACATCGTATTGCTTGGTTATAAAGTTGGCTGGTAATGATTCTCTCGTCGCTATAGTAACGGTACCTTGCTGAACGACATAACTCAGTTCAGCAAAGCCGCCCGCGCTAACTGCTTCCAAAATGCGATTCAAAGCGGTCCTTAACACAACACTCTTTAAACTCTGCCCGCTTATATTGATTATTGTCTCTTTTTCAATGAAACCATTTTCACTTAAATCTTTCCAGTACACAAAAACAGGCAACGCCGGAGATACAGAATTTGCCAGAATCCCAATGGCTTCTTCCAGTGTCGTATCTTCGGTCAACATTGACAAATCGACCATCTGGTCCAACAGTTCATGAATCGCCTTATCCGCCGGGCTTTCGATCTTTTCCACCAACGCATCCCGCCGTTCGGCAATTTCTTTCCAATTATGGGGGTAGTTAAACTCATCTGCATGCGGGATGCTACGACGCTGAATATCCAGCATCAACTTAATTTCTTGTTGGTCCATCTCATCCTGAACCTGACGCTGTTTCCTGTAATTGACTAAGTATTCAAGGGTTTGCTTTTGAATCAATGCACTCTGGTTCAGCCGGTCGATTGCCAGAAGTTGTTCCAACTGGCCGAGCGCCTCTTCATAACGCTGTTCCTTCTGGAACGCGTAGGCTCTAACCATATAATCCTCAACGGCCCGGGCTCTTTGGGTCTCCATGTTCTCACGGATTTCGACTGTCAGTTTATCGGCTTCTATTCGCCGGTCCTCTTCGGCCTTCTGATCCGCAGCCAGATTGGCCTCGTTAACTTTTTGCTCAAGATTGGTCAGTTCAGCTTTATAATCTGAATAAACGGTATCACCCAACAGCATTTTGTTTTTTTCAATCGTTGAAAATGCCCTACGAAGTGCCTGACGGGCCTGATCAAACTGCTGATTATCCAAGGACTGCTGGGCCTTGTCAATCGCATCAGCAACAATTGCCTTAGTGTAACTGACCTGCCGGGAACGCTTTAGTTTAATCACTTCCAGATATGAAAGTTCCTGCAACTGTGACTGAACTGAAGCGCGGTCGGCGACCTGCTTATCCACTTCCATCTCCAGCAGGTCTATCGGTTCGATAGCCATGTCTGTTGCCGAAGGTTCTGAAGTCACTCTCATACCCTGCTTTGGCTGTTCGGTCTGTTCTGTAATCAGATCTTCGAGGGGCATTGGCTCTTCCGTTACCGATACCATCGATTGCTTAGCAATGGCGGCATCAATCATTGAAATGTATTGCTCAGGCGTTTTGCTGCCCTGAACCGCATAGCCGGACTCGACAATCTGCATGAAACCCTGTCGGGCAACATCAAGTTGAGCGCTGTTGTACGCTGAAACGCTACTATTATACAGAGCTTGCCATTTCTGCTGCTGCTCAGTAACTTTGCCAACGACCTCCTGATAGCTGTCACGAATCATCTGCCGTTCCTGTTCGTTAGCGAACGGACTGTCCTTGATTTCCTGGAGCAGTTTGAGCGATCCCTGATAGTCCCCCTGCTGAACCAACACATCGCTTTGCTGCAGGGAGCGGGTGATCTTAGCCCGTTCTTCAAGCGCACGATCAATCTTCGTTTGCAATTGAGTAATCGTTTGATTTTGGCGTTGTGAAATATAAGCGGAAAACTCTTCAGATGCTTTCAGATTGTCCAGTTGTCTCTGCGCCAGCGGATAAAGACCTCGCTTGATCTGTTCCTCGACAATACGAATTGTCGTGTCGATCTTCGCTTTTTTTGCTTGGTCGATACTGGAAGGCCCCGCCAAAAGACTGGCAGAGAAAATCCCTAACATTAACACCAACACCATAACCAATTGATACTTACGGCTTTGTAAAGAAAACAAAAACTTCACCATAAACCTCCATAAATAAGGCCAGAACTAAGATTTAATAAGATAATTCCATTAAGAGACAGAATTAACCCCTATATCGGCAGACTTAACAGTATATTGTGAAAATAATGGAAAAGCAAGTGAAAAAATAGTCAATCTAGAACAGATGGGTTGTTTTTGATACTGATAATGGTTATCTTACCGTAAAATAAGTACTTCGGGATAAAACGGAATTAAAATTATGGGACATAAGTTGAACATTGCGATAGAAACCTCCGGACGGCTTGGATCTGCCGCGATCGGACGGGGTGATGATCTAATCTCAGAAATCCCGTTTTCGGGGCATATGAGGCACAGTGCAGAGCTTTTCAGTACACTGGAGACGCTTTTGGGGCAGGCGAACGCATCAGTGAGTGATATTGGGCAGGTTTATATTACCGCCGGGCCGGGTAGTTTTACCGGACTTAGAATCGCCGTGACGGCAGCTAAAATGCTTGGATTTGCACAAAAAACGAAAATTATTGCCGCCGACACGATGGATGTGATCGCAGAAAATATCTCGATATGCACAAAAAATATTGAGAAAAATTTTGATTGTATTTGCACAATTTTGGACGCTAAGAAGAATTTTTTTTACGCCGGAGTCTTTGATCAAATCGATGGTCAGTGGCAAAAGTGCTTTGGAACCGAGGTTGTTACTGCGCAACAGTTGCTGGACTGGCTGGAAGCGAACGGCAAGCAAAACGTCGGTCTGCTGGGCGAAGGGTTGGTTTATTACGCAAAGAAGTTTGAGTCACCATTGACCTGTTTGCTGGATGAGGCATACTGGCCCGCAACAGCGGCGGGATTGTTTCGAGTGGGACGGCGGATGGCTAAAGCGGGGTCGTTTATTGAACCTGCGGCACTGAAACCCAAATATCTGCGGCCGCCGGATGCGATTGCAAAGACAGGTCGGAGTGTTAAACCCTAGAATTGAAAAAACCCTGTCCCGCAGGGAAAGGAGAAAGTTACAGGACAGGGTTTCGAAATTACAGAGTCCGCCAGGCGTTCAATGCAAGACCAGACGGGTCAAGATAACGCGGAGATTCGTATTTTTCTTTTTTTGACTTACGACCGAATACTTTTTTGAGAATCTTCATTTACGGTACCCCCCATAAAGGATTATTTTCTCATCACACTACAGGGGTATTATACCATATTGGGGGCAAAAATTCAATGCTAAGTGCCGGTGTCCTATAATGATGGTGTTCTGTGTGCTGTCAGTAGGTAAAACAGTCTTTGAGGGTGTAATTTTGTTCGGTGGCGGTGTTGAGTGCATTGACCAGTTTGAGCTGTACGCGCCGGGAAAGCTTACGTCCCTTGCAGGCGCGGGAGACCATTTTGTGAGTAATCTGCTCGGTCGAAGCAGCAACGAGGTCGTGATGCGTCAGCTTATGCTTTTGGAGCAACTCGATAATCGGCTGGGGGCCGAGGTTGTGTTCGGTTTCGTTCATTGGTTTCTTTCTAATATCACTCTGTGGAAAAGTCTATTTATGTCGCCCCTTCGGGGCTTTTTTTCTTATCACTTCTGTTTCCGGGGGTTTCACCCCCGGCTATTGTATATCGAACCTTCGGTTCTAATAAGGAACTACTTTTTATTGCGGGCGAGATGCCCGCGTTCCCAGTAAATATGCCGCCCCTTCGGGGCTTTTATGTACTGACTCACCTTACCCCGGGTTTCGTTTCACTTCACCCGGGGCTACGAACATAACGCCCTCTTTGAGGGCTAACAAGGATTATTCTGTTTAAATAGGTTCCTCGCCCCTAAAGGGGATTCGGAATGACAATCCTTGGATATCGCAACAAAAGCAAAAAAGTGTCATCCCGAGCGAAGCCGAGGGACCTGTTTACTCAGCCGCCGGAGGCGATTCATCATTAGGAACAATTTCACCATAATAAGGTTTCAAATATTTTTCCAGTACAGAGAGAAGCTGTTTGTAAATTCCACCAATTTCAGATTTAGTTTCATCTCCTGGAAAATAACCGGCAATTATCTTAGAATACTTTTCTGGTCCATCCGTATCGCGAGCAATTAATATTGACCAATATCGAATATTCTGAGAAACATCACTTTCTTTTTCAAGAACAGATATTAATTGTGTAATATGCTTCCAATCATCCTCTTCAAGTTCACATTTCACAAATTTACAATTGTACTTTTTTACATCAGGCATGTCATATCTTATCTCCCCGTAAAAACCATCGGCA
>CALETL010000138.1 GCA_937920485.1 uncultured Phycisphaerae bacterium | reverse complement strand
AACGGTGCAGTTCGTCAACACTGAATGGGCGCGGCAGATAACCGACATCTGCCAGCTTGATACAGATCTCAGCCGGGTCGGTCTGGTTATGATCGAAACGGATCAGAACCCGATGCGTTGCAAAGTTCACCCGCTGGATTTGAAACGCGTTATTATGAGAGAACCCGAAAGCTCAGGAGAAATAAATTTCTTAAGAATTTGAAATCGATTGTTATATTCAATCCCATCCTGAGAAAATTGATAATGAACACCGGACTTCAGAGTATAACGGTTAGCCGCCACTAAACCGGCTATCAAAAAATAACAGGTAGAACAGTTCGATCCAAAAATTTAACAATACATCCGATCAATGAATAATCATGTCTGCATACCAATTTGAGCTTTTTTCAGTACCGGTCTATATATTATTTTTTATAATTTTGTGGATTTGTGTTTGTAAGCTAATATCTGCCGCCGGTGGCTGGAAGATATTGGCACGGGACTATCGGGCGAATTTCGCATTTGATGGTCAGAAGTTGTGGTTAAAAAGTGTTGGAATACGAAGGTGGACAAATTATAGTAATTGTATAACTGTAGGCGTAAACAAATATGGACTTTACGTATCCGTATTGCCGTTTTTTCGAATCGGCCACCCGCCTTTGTTTTTCCCCTGGACGGATATATCAACCGAAGAGGGAAGCAGGCACTTATTTTTCAATATTGTTAAATTTACATTTGCCAAACAGCCTGATGTTCCCATGGTGCTTTCTAAAAGATTGGCTGAACGAATTTTTAAAATGCGGCAAGAAAGCCAACAGGGGTTTAGCGTGTAATTAAATGTTTCGCCCAGTCCTTCATATAGCACTTCATATCGTTGTCCCGGGTGTCGTCGCGCGATGGGCATTTGCGGAGCGATGGAAAATAGCCTGGTTTATCATGCTATTGGTCAATATAATCGATTTCGATCATCTGCTTGCCGATCCGATTTATGATCCCAATCGCTGTGGAATCGGATTTCATCCCCTGCATTCGTATCCGGCGATAGTGGCCTATCTGGGATTGACGGCGATAGCAAAGACCCGGCTGGTTGGACTGGGGTTGGTGATTCACATGGCGTTGGATTGGCTTGACTGTCTGTGGATGTCTCAAACGGGGTCAGGTTTACACTTTTGACAAGTTTGGAAGAAGAAAGATACGGGTGGCGGATCTTGAATGCTGAATGGTAATTACATGATCGCGAGAATTTGTTCATTATTCAGAATTTGATATCTGGATTTAATAAAAGGAGGAGAAAAAATGACCGGTCTCGTTTTTTGGGGGATTTTTGGAATAGGATTTGTTTTCGGCTACTTGCTTTATTATGCGGTGCGCCATACAAAAGAGTTCAGTATTGAAATGTTAAGCGTCGCAATTGGTGCGGTGAGTAGCGCCACGGTAATCGGATTTTTGGGTAATTATCAAGATTGGATCGCACCTTACGGGTTGGGTTTGCTGGCAGGATTCATTTTCTATTTGGCGCTTTCCATCATACTGATAGCTACAGGACTTTTCGAGAAACTTGCTAATGTCGGCATTCTCTCCAAAGCTTTATTAGGTGCACCGCGAGAGTAACACAACACACCGCAGCTTAAATATGACCTTAATCGAGCAATTCGCAATTAGGTGGCAGGGGGTCAATATGGGCGGCTCGGGTAATTGTGTTATAAGGTTTTATATTTTGAACAATGTAAATCTATCTTTTTAAGGAGGTCAGGATGGGGGCGCAAAAACAAACGGCATTGGTAACAGGGGCCAGTAGTGGAATAGGGCGCGAAACAGCCATAAGATTGGCCGCAAGGGGTTTTCAGGTCATTGCTGCGGCCAGACGGATGGATCGTCTCAATGAACTGGTGGATCAAGTTGAGGGTATCACTCCCAAGCAGGTAGACCTTTCTCAGCCTGCGGACACAGAGGCATTCTGCAGCTTTCTTTCAGACCGGTCAAAGCCTGTTTCCGTCCTCATAAACAATGCCGGTTACAGCATAAGAGGTGCGCTGGAGGATGTCTCCATGGAAGCCATCAAACGCTTATTTGAGGTCAATCTGTTTGCACTTATGCGCGTTATACAGGCGTGTTTGCCAGGCATGCGCAAGCTGAGAAAAGGGACCGTTGTGAACCTGAGCTCCATCGCTGGAAAATTTTCCTTTCCCGGAAGCGGGGTCTATGCCGCCGCTAAATACGCAGTGGAAGGCATATCGGATGCATTACGTTTAGAGCTATCTCCATTTGGAATCAGGGTGGTGGCCATCCGCCCAGGTCCCATTGCCACCGAATTTAATGAAGTTGCCACTGAATTGACCGGCGATCTTATGGCCAGAACCGACCCTGATTACAAACCCATATATCAAACCGCAGGCGCAGAGATGGGAAAGATGTTCGCCGGTCTTTCCCTTCCCGGCCCCGAACTAATCGCCGATCTTATTTTAAAGGCGGTTTTCTCGGATGACCCCAAGGCGGTCTATTCCGCGGGTCCCTTGAGTGAGGATTTCCTCGGGAAACGTGGCAATCTTGATGACGATGCATTTCACAGTTTCATGCTGGAGAAATTCGGCTTAATGGGCTTGCAGATCTGATTCATGAATGTCTGTCAGCATTCATAATGGTTCGTTAGAATTCCGATGTCGGAGGAGTCTTTCAAATGGATAGTATCAAACACAGACTTGCTGCGCTTTTGAGCGCCGATGTGGTCGGCTACAGTCGCCTTATGGCCGAGGATGAAGTGGCAACCATTCGCACGCTGTCTGCCTACCGGGATAAAATCACGACAATTGTGCGTGAGAATGAAGGCCGGGTGGTTGACTTCGTTGGCGATAACATGCTGGCTGAGTTTCACAGTGCGCTTGACGCCGTAAAGTGTGCCATGAATATTCAGCGCGCCCTTTTCCTTCTGAACGCCAAACTTGATGAAAATCGGCGAATGAATTTTCGCATTGGAAT
>CALETL010000137.1 GCA_937920485.1 uncultured Phycisphaerae bacterium | reverse complement strand
CGGATTCGATCGGACGGGCCTTTAATTATGTTTTGAAGTGTCCGGTGTGGATGTGTTATTATGTTCTGGTTTCAGGCGGTTTGGGAACATTCTTTTATCTGGTGTTGAGATTACTGGTCTTTTTAGCGATCCATTTGACGTATACTTTATTATCGGTGGGAATGACAATTGCCGGGACGGAGCTGGAACTGGAGGGGATTTGGTCAAAACCAAACCTGCTTAGCTTTCTGAACACGGCCTCCGATTCGACAGGTTGGAGTTTGATTTCTTTTGTGATTTATTTATTTATGCTTGGGATCGTGGGGGTTTTACTGTCCTATATTATCAGTTATTTTTTCAGTTCGGCTACGATTATTTATGCCCTGATGCGCAAGAAAGTTGATAAAATAGAAAGCGATCAGATTTATATCCATCTTGAACAGGTTGAACAGTTAAAGGATTTATAAAAGCAATGCCCAAAGAAACACAATCAACACAAGCAAAGACACCTGATTTGACAGATGAGAAGCGCAATCTTCCTTCAAGGATGCTACGCTATCGAAAGCTCTTGATTATTCTGGCTCACATCGGCTGTTTTATTGCTGCCCTTACACTGGCATTTATTTTTACGTTTTCATACAGCGATCTCCAGTCCAAACGAAGGATTGTATATCAATTGCCCATTCTGCTGCTTGCGGTGATCCCGATAAAGCTTGTTATTTTTGCCTGGTTCAGGCAATATCACGGATGGTGGCGATATGTCGGTTTGTCGGATCTGCTTCAGATCGCAAAATCGGGACTTGTCAGCACAATTATCCTGATTGTTGTATGGGAATACGGATACGCCTCTCTGGGGCGGACCCTTATTCCGGATGTATTTCTGCAAAAAGTTCAAAGCGATTTAAAGCAAATCCAAGAGGAATCAGAAACAGCGATCAGTATAACAGAGAAAAGCAGATATAGCCGTAAATATGCCAACCTGAAAGGATTGGAAAGTTTTCTGGAAGTAAGTCGGATTCGCAGCATTAGCGAGCAAATCCGTAAACTGCCGATAAACAGCGATGAACGAGTCCAACTGGAAAAATATTATACGAAAGTCAAAAATACGCAGCGTTCTGTTGAAGGGTTGCTTGTTTTGGATTTGTTTACGACCATCATTGTGGTGGCAGGTCTTCGAATGCTGGTTCGATTGTACCACGAGGAGTTTTTCTCTGAGACCCGCGGTACGGCACGTCGGTTTTTAATTATCGGTGCAGGCAATGCGGGCGAGGCACTGCTTCGCGAAATGCTGCGCCGAAAAGACACCAACTATGAGGTGGTTGGTTTTGTCGATGACGATACTTTGAAACAAGGCATGAGCATCCATGGTATTGAGGTGCTGGGAACTGTCGAACAGTTGCCGGAAATCTGTAAAAAGAAATCCATCGATGAGATTGCGATTGCCATACCCAGCGCCAGCCGAAAGGAACTTCGGCGTGTTGTGCAGATATGCCAGGGGACCAAACTGCGTTTCAGCACGGTTCCTTCTTTGACGGATATCGCTTCAGGCAAGCTTAAGGTCTCCCAGATGCGTGATGTTGACATCAATGACCTGCTGGGGCGGGATGTTGTTCAGTTGGATCTGGGGCGGATTGAAACATTCCTGAAAGATAAAATTATTCTGGTTACCGGTGCGGGCGGATCGATTGGTTCGGAGATGTGTCGCCAGGTCTGTATGTTTGGCCCTAAATCATTACTGTTGGTTGAGCAGGCCGAAAACCCGCTTTTCTTTATTGAACGTGAGTTACAGCGGGATTTTCCCAGTGTACCGATCAGGGCGATTATCTGTGATATTACCGAAAAGAGCCGTGTGGATCAGGTTTATCAGACCCATCGTCCGCAAGTGGTGATTCACGCTGCGGCGCATAAGCATGTTCCGCTGATGGAAGGCAATCCTGGCGAGGCGATCAAGAATAATGTGGTCGGCACACGGAATATGGCGGATGCGGCTGATACTTTTGGTGCGTCTGATTTTGTGATGATCAGCACGGATAAGGCGGTCAATCCAACGAGCATTATGGGTTCGTCCAAGCGGGTCGCGGAGATGTACATTCAGGATCTGAACAATACCAGCAAGACACATTTGGTCACAGTGCGTTTTGGGAATGTGCTGGGCTCCAATGGATCGGTTATTCCCATCTTCAATAAACAGATCGCAGACGGCGGGCCGGTGACGGTAACGCATCCGGAGATGACCCGTTACTTTATGACGATTCCCGAGGCCAGCCAGTTGGTGCTGCAGGCGGCAACGATGGGTACCGGCGGCGAAATCTTTCTGCTGGATATGGGTGAGCCGGTCAAGATCGTCGATCTGGCGAGAGAACTGATTACGCTGAGCGGATTTCGCGTGGGTGAGGATATCGAAATTGAGTATTCCGGTTTGCGGCCCGGCGAAAAACTATTTGAGGAGCTATCCATCGAAGGTGAGGATATGATCCCGACCCAGCACCCGAAGATTGCGATATGGAAGACCATTACCAAGGACCGGCAGACGCTGCGTGCCGGAATCGAAGAAGTTGTCAATGTGGCCCAGACGCAGGATCGCTCTAAGATCGTCGTAGCTATCAAAAAACTGATCCCCGAATACATCGGCCAGAATTAAACGCGTACTTTTTTACTGCTGCAGTGCCAATTATAGATATTATAGCCAATGTGGGCGTAGTACACTTTTTTAAAAAACGCTTGAGGTTCCGAAATAGTCTCGATATAATATATCTGTTTATGGAGAAGGCTCATTCAAATCATCTTTATTGAGCCGTAAATCGGTATATCGACGTTTTAAGTTAGGAGGTTGTGTAATGGCACGAGGGAATTTTTTCGACAAAAACTATCACTTGGCGTTTTTTCTAATTACATTTCTCATTGTTTTTTCGCAGGCTTATTCCGATTTATCAATTACGCCTGTCGAGGACTATCTATGCTCCGGGGCAGGGGGTGGGCCGTTTTCGCCTTCCCAAAAGACCTATGCTGTCAAGAATTTAAGCGGTGCATCCATAACTTGGGGGGTTAGCGAGTCAGCTGATTGGGTAGAATGTTTGCCCGAATGGGGCAGTTTGAATCCGGGTGAATCCGTAGACGTTATTGTATCCATTACATCTGCAGCAGACACTTTGACTGCCGGAGAGTATATTAAGGACGTCGTTTTTTCGGATATTACAAACAGCATTGATGAAATACGACAAGTGATTCTATCTGTAGGCTCGGGTTCTTCAGGGCCGGTTG
>CALETL010000136.1 GCA_937920485.1 uncultured Phycisphaerae bacterium | reverse complement strand
GGAAGCCTTCTTATTTCACTAAAAGGAGATATGTCAAAATGAGAAGTATAACGCTGTGTTTGCTCGTAGCTATTTGTATTTCAATGTCATTTGGTGATTTTGATTATACAATTTCAGATACTTACTATGGAAAAACAGGGACAGCCACCTATTTCCATAAGCCGGTTAGGGTGGGCTGTGCCCACGCTGATTAAAACAGTAAAATTCCTTTTTAGAGCCAAAGGTTCGCCAGATAATTAGCCGCCCGTGCGTACTTGCCCCCCCGGAACCGATGCTCTCCCTCCCACCCGTCAAACCCCAAAGGGGCGGCATGAAATATCTTTCTTTTAATTTTTAAATATATTTGACAAACACCTAACTTCTGCTATAATGCAAAGTAAAATGAAGGATATAGATGAAACATAAAAAGAAGGAGCCCAATCCGGTGAACAAGCAAGGCCTTACGACCTGTCACCCCGGACCTGATCCGGGGCCCAGAGCGTTTCTCGGCTGGATGCCGGATCAATGTCCACCCATGACAAATCCGCAAACCTCTCTGACAATTTTATATCTTTAATTTGTGAAAATCCGCGTGTTGAGCAAAGCGAAATCCCGATTCATCGGGACGGTACCCTTTTTTGAACAAACGAACCCATTTACATGATCAGGAAAATCACGCTAACTCCTCTTATAATATGAACTAAGAACTACGAACTATGAACTGCAAAGCAAAAAACGAACCCATTTCGAACCCAATTTTCTCCGAGTGCTCTGTGAACTCTGTGGCAAAAAAATCCGCGAAAATCCCTGTTAATCTGTGTCAATAATGACTAAAATACCCACATGATTTACGTCTGGCTACTGATTCTAATTCTTCTTAACGCCTGCTGGCTGGCGACGGTACCGTTCATGCTGCCAGGCAACTGGCTAATGCTTATTACCACCTATCTGTTCGTCTGGTGGAAATGGGATGATGGACTTTTCAGCATGCCGCTGTTGGTTGTTGTTACGGTGCTGGCTCTGATCGGCGAGATCATCGAGTTTTTCGCCGGCGCCGGCGGCGCCAAACAAGCGGGTGCCGGTTGGCTTGGCGCACTGTCCGCCATCGGCGGTGCCTTCCTCGGGGCGATCATTGGGACCGGTATCATCCCGATCCCAGTTTTTGGAACCATACTCGGTGCCTGTTTTGGCGCTGGGATAGCTACCTGGATCATTGAGCGCGTAACTGGCAAAAAACATGAGGAATCTGTCCGTTCCGGAGTCGGTGCCGGAACCGGTGTTCTTGTCGGGACACTCAGCAAATTCTGCATTGGATGCCTCATCTGGCTATTGATCACAATTGCGGCATTCTGGCCCTAAAAATAACTCAAAACACAAAAGAAGGAGAATCACATGATCTCAAAACTCACATCTCTGATTGTCATTATATTTTGCATCACTGCCACACCAAATCCAAAATCGGCTCCGACAGTAATCGAGTTGTATGGTAATGCAAAAATCTCAACCGTTCACCGGTTGGACGAGCATGTCCGGCTGTATTGTGATATTTCAGATTTTCCGCCGATCATCGGTCAAGATATCCCTGTGTGCATCAAAGGCCTAAAACCTGCCGCCAATCCACAGGATAATCTCAAGCTGCTGATGTTTCTTAATGACCTTTTCTTGTCGAAAAACGACAAACCCGAAAAAATCATGTTGAAAAACATTCAACGCGGCGAGCAATTCTGTCTGGTCGCCGACATTGAGATCGATGGACAGGATCTCTGCGATTTATTGATTGAAAAAAAGCTAGCCCAAAAAGTTATCGAAGTGTCGCAACCGAAGAACCCCGCCTCAAACGCCCCACCGCAGAATCAAACCCGAACCAACAGCGCCCCCGCTGCTGCCGATGCACAATATATCGCATCCAAATCAAGCAAAATCTATCACCGCTCGACCTGCACCCATGCTAAACGAATGGACGCCTCCAAATCGGTTACGTTCACAACACGTGATGCCGCCGAGAGCACAGGCCGCCGCCCTTGCAAAACCTGTAAGCCGTAGTCAGATTTCCCATTTCGGCGAGTGCTTGATGAATTTGTTCTGTAAAGCCATCCCGATGCTTGTCGTAACAATTAACGAAAGCGGAAGAAACCACTGGTGCTTAAAGATCAGATCGTAAGAATAAGTAGAGAATGGATCCACAAAATTTATGGCATATTGATGTAGCAATGTCAGCAAAGCAGAAACCATAATGACCCCTCCACCCATACTGGTAAACAGCATGACTGAAACTTTGAGTACAATAAACGATATCAGGCCGCCTGCGATAAAACCGACAATAAACCCCGCCGGCAGATATGTATCGGACAGCCCAAATGCAATCCAGATTCCTGCTGTCAGAATACCCCCGGCCATCGCGCCGAGAATCGAGACACACCACTTCATTAACGGAACAGCGACCGCCGCAAGTAATCCCATCCCGACTATTCCCCCCCAGAGAATCGCGTGTTCACTTACAAAAAATTTATCGCCGGCCAACATCCCGAGAAACAATCCGATGAATCCGAAACTGATGACCACCAGTACACGAAAGATGCGCCAGCCATAAAGCAGGTAAACCACTCCCACCGAAAGCATCAGCAGTGCGTACAGCCAGTGCAGTTCGCTGATACGTTCCCAGAGAAACCACTTCGCCCCATTCACATCTAATAGCGGCGATGTTTCGGACGCCTGGCCTGAAACGGCTGCCAACAGTGATATCAGTTCCATTGTTAAATCCTTCAATGTACTCACATTCCGGTTAATAAATCGGTCATTTATTCATTTATCGGCGTTTGCCGCTCTTTTTCATAAAATTGGCTTGGGCTGGCTTCTTAAAAGGCCGATTTTTCAATCTTTAATCCTTATGGAAAAAGAGTTTATACGAATCACCCTTCAAGGTCGGCCTAATAAACAGAGTCCAAAAGGTATTGACAGGAAAAAACAGCCCTGTTATAGTGCCG
>CALETL010000135.1 GCA_937920485.1 uncultured Phycisphaerae bacterium | reverse complement strand
TAGCCGAATCTCGCCAGGCCCTTTCGCTATCATCTCATCATCTGTTTGGTCATAATGAATCTCGGCACAGGACAGTCTTACATTTGAAAGCTTTTCCTGGGCTTTAAGTTTTTGGGACTGGGCGTATACTTTACCATCGGTCATACTGATGTTGCTGATATCCGTATCACCGTCTTCGTTTTTATCAAGAAATACGGTTAATTTATTACCGTGAAAATTATCTAATTGAGTAAATTCCGGTTTTGCCGCCCGGCGCGTCACCATCACATTTTTGTTAAATATAATCTTCTCAACCGTTTGTGATTCATCGGGAATAAACTGTGTATTATCATCCGCCGTAATTACGACCGGAATCCATGGTTTAGCCGTTGTGTTATTTGGATCTGGCGACTGGTAGAATGTCAAACGAACCGGGCCATGTGCCAGACCGGATCCCGTCTGAAGGTCATAATCAATTTTCCACGCTTCAAACTTTGCCGGAGGAGGATCGCCCGAAATTAAAGCGGTCTCTGAAATCGCACCACTGGCCGTATGTATCACTTCCGGCATCACGCCCGTTACGTCCTGCTTAAACTTAATTTTTGCATCCGAAGATGTCGATTTCGTTGTGCCTGAAACAGGGCCGGTTGTTTCGTCCTGCATCGGTTTTAAGATAATCCCACCATCGCATCTAACAACCACCTCGGTTGCTGACTCGACGCGTTGAGACGGCCGTGTGGTGGGTTCTTTCGGCACCTGCGTTTGTTTTTCCATTATTTCGGTCTCGCGAGCAATCGGTTCGGGTGGCGGATCAGCCGCCGGAACCGGAGAAGGCGCAGCAGGAGCCGAAGAAGGCGTATCGCTGTCGGCCAGTGTTGAAATTAAAATATTTTCGATGTTGATCTGATCGGCCCCGGTTACAATAAGTTCATCCCCATATTCAATTTCCACATTATCCTCAACAATACACCTATAGTATCCAGCAGTGTCCGGCGCCACTGTCTGAGAATCCCCGGCATCTTCAGGCGTCACAGCGGTATTGTCGGGCGGTTGTGTGGAAGCCGATGCTAAAGGCGGTGTTTGAACCGATGATTTCTGGTTATCTTCTGTCGCAATTGACCCGGAGTCGGTGACATTAAATATTCGAAGTGTTTCCAGATCACGGATATTTAAATAATCAATCCGGCCGGCGGCGGTATCAAAAAACAAAATCAGGCCGAAACCAGTTAACTCAACCTGATCCGATTTAATGCTTACAGGACCATCGGTGGCGAATTCAGACCGCTCGCTACTGAACGTGAGATCGTCCATTTTAATAAAGGTTTCGCTCATCCCGCTGCCGGGCTTAGGCATGACATGGATGACAACATTACCCTTGAGTCGAGCATCTTTCGGTGTCGTATTTGAACTGCCCGGTTCCACCTGGAATATTCCTTCGTCTGCGTCAACCCGGCAATCGTAGTCCGATTCATAAAAAATCAGAAATGGATTTTCAACCTGCCATCGCGACGTCTTCATCCCCGGATTTAAAAGGTTTTTAAACCCAATAATTCGAGTAACTTCTTTCGTTATCGGATCCAAATTGAAAAATCGCGCATCCTTAGCGGCGCGAGCATCCGTGCCCAAGGTTTGTTTTGTGACATCTCCGGATTCCGCCTTGGGAGGCGCTTCGATCGGAGCCGTATCCACTATGATCGCATAACTGAAGAACATCATCACTACAAATACCATTGCTACAAGACCGATTATTAACTTTCGCATATCAATCATTCCCTTAAGAATACATCTTGTCGGTTCCCGTTCCAGGCAGAATTATACCAGATACCGCTCCATCAATGTGTCCCATTTATTGGTTGTTTTCAGTATATATTCTATCACCTCCCCCACAGCTCCCTTCCCACCTTTTCGCTGAGTTACAAAATCAGCGACTTTTTTCAATTCGTCATTCGCATCGGCAACGGCAATACCAAAGCCGGCTCTGCGAACCAGAGGAATATCCATGAGGTCGTCACCCATACAGGCAACCTGCTCGGGCGCCAATCCCGTCTTATCCAGCAGCGACTCGAATGCAGGCAGTTTCTTGAGGCACCCCTGCATGACATGTGTAATACCGAGCTGCTGAGCACGAATTGCAGTGGCCTGTGTTTGGCGTCCGCTGATGATGGCGATCACTCCCCCTGCGCGCTGCCACATCTTGACCCGATGGCCATCGATAACGTTAAATTTTTTGCTTTCTGTTCCGTCTGAATGGACAACGATACCGCCGTCTGTTAAAACACCGTCAACATCCAGAATCAATAACTGTATCTTAGAAAGATTTTCAGGTGTCATACACTATCCCACAATTTTAATCGCCACAATATCCTGTACGTCAATTAATCCGACCGGCTGATCTTCTGCATTGACCACGGGCAATTCATCGATCCGGAACTTATGAAATATCGCCATCGCTTCAGCGGCCAGCGCATCTTCACGCACCCGCTTGCAGTTTGGCGTCATCATCTCCGAACACTTAACAGAAAAAACCTCCTCGCCCATTCTGGCCATTGAACGCCTCAGGTCCGCATCGGTTATAATGCCGGCCAGTTTACCTTCCGCATCTGTCACCATGACCGCCCCTCGGCGTTTTGTTGTTTCATTTTTCGTCAGCATCTGCTCAATCGTATCATTTAACTGTGCAACAGGCAAAGATTCGTCCGATTTAAACCACATCGTCTGGCCAACCGTCAACAGCTTCCGGCCAAGGGTTCCTGCCGGATGAAACCGGGCATAGTCTTCGACTCCGAATTCGCGCAGCTTCATCGTCGTTAAAGCCAGTGCATCTCCCAATGCCAGCATACAGGTTGTAGACACACTCGGGGCGACACCCAGCGGACATGCCTCCGTCAGCATCCCCATACACAAAACAATATCGCTATGAACCGCTAAACGTGACTGCGGGTCCCCGACAATGGACACCAATTTAATCTGGCGCTGCTTTAACGGTTCGATCAGGCGGACAATTTCTTCGCTTTCTCCGCTATGGCTGAGTGCAAGAACAATATCTGTGGTGTGTATGCGACCCAAATCTCCGTGAACGGCTTCTGCAGGATGCAAAAAATGGCTCGTTGTTCCGGTAGAGGCAAGTGTGGCGCTGATTTTATTTCCAACGATGCCGGCTTTGCCCATGCCGGAGACAATAACCGAACCCTCGCATTTAAGAAAGAGCCGGACAACCTGCTCAAAAGCATTCTGACGGACCAATTGCAGCAGGCTAAGAACGGCCTGTCCTTCCGCCTGAATGACATTCTCAGCAAACGCAAGATCAATCTTTGATTTCACCATTTCATACTCCCACAAGCGAGACAGCTTCGTATTCAATTAAAAACGTACGACGCTTCCCCGTTCATCATAACAGATCACTTTTGGCTGCGTAGACGAGCCCAGAATATCCGCATGAATCCGAATTTCTTTTTCATAATCCGCTTCGATTTGGACAAG
>CALETL010000134.1 GCA_937920485.1 uncultured Phycisphaerae bacterium | reverse complement strand
GGGTTGGATTACAATTAGAAAAGGCCCGCAAGGATAACCTCACGGACCTTTGTATTGTTAGAGTTCAAGCTTTAGCTTGTTTTTTACACACTAAAGTGTGAACTCTTACTTAATCTCTTCTTCGATCCAGCCGGTCAGTTCTTTCAGGTCGTCGATGGTCGTATCGCCCATGTGTGCGATGCGGAAGGTCTTATTTTTCAGCTTGCCATAGCCATTGCCGAAGACGACATTGTGCTTTTCCTGCAGAGCTGCATTGACCGCCGCAACGTCGATTTCGCGGGTATTCTTGAAGCATGTCAGCGTGTTAGACGCATACTGCAAATCCGGGAGAAGTTCAAAACCGTTTTCCTTGCCCCACCCGCGAACATAATTCGCCAATTGCTCATGCCGTTTCCAGACATTTTCCATGCCTTCTTCCAGCAGCATGTTGCACTTGTAATGCAATGCCATAATATGCGGGATTGATGGCGTCGTCGGCGTTTGATCCTTTGCGGCGGTTTTTACAAACTGCTGGAAGTCAAAGTAGTAGCCGCGTTCCGGCACGCTGGCGCTCTTTTCAACCGCACGATTGCTCACTGCCGCAACAGCGAATCCCGGCGGGATCGCAAACGCCTTCTGAACCGAAGCAAACGCCACGTCCCAGCCCAACTCATCAAAGTGCAGCGGCAACCCTACAACGCCGCTGACCACGTCAACAAATACCAGCACGTCCGGGTATTTTTCCTTCATCATCTTGCTGATTTCATATACCGGATTGGCCAGGCCGGTACTGGTTTCGTTATAGACCAGCGTAACGATCGGATACTTACCGGTCGCCAGCTTTTCATCGATCATCTCGGCGGTAAAGGCCTGCCCCCATTCGATCTTGAATTCTTCGACATTGCGGCCGCACGCCTTGGCAACCGAGGCAAACTTGTCACTGAACGCACCGCACATGCAGCACAGGACAGTTTCATCCTTCTGCACACAGTTACGGACACTGGCTTCCCAGATGCCTGAGGCAGACGAGGTACTGAGGAAGATATGCTGATCGGTATAGAGAATCTTTTTGAGCATCCCGGCCACTTCGCCATGAAGCTGGGAATATTCTTTCAAACGATGTCCCAGTGTCGGACGCGCCATCTGCTGCAAAACTTCCGGCAGTACAGGTATCGGACCCGGGATAAACAATTTGGGAGGATTTTTCCAGTCTGTCATTTTCAACACTCCTGTTCAATTAGGTTATTATTGCTTAATTGAGGTTTGATTTTTTCAATATCCAGCTTTCGGATCGTCAGTCCGGAGAAGATTTTCGGGTAGAAGAACGTCGATTTCTGGGGCATTTTTTCACCTGCAGCCGCAACGTCCTGCACCTGTTCAATGCGCGTTGAGTTCATGAAAAATACGCCCTGGCTTTCGCCGCTGTCCACTTTGGCGACTGACCTGTCAATCGCATCACCGAGGTCCTTAATGTAAACCAGATTGCTTTGGCTGGCCAGCTTGGCATCACCAATGCCCAGGCGCTTTTCAAGGATCAGCTTGTGCAGCACATTCACATCCAGTCGCTGTCCCGCTTCACTCATCTCAGGACACAGTTGAGCCATGAATTTTGAATCTTTAAGCAGGACGGCATAAAACGCATTTGTTCCGGCGTATAGCCCGAAGATATTCTGATCGGCTTTGTTTTGCATCATCTCGAACATCTGCTTGCGTGCCTCTTGACATTCAGCATCAGAAGTAAATGCAAACTCAGTGATCTCGAATTCATCTTTCAGTCCATCCAGCAGGGCATTGAGATCAAAGTCCGCCATATCTCTCAGCAACCGGTGTGTGGGTTGAATGACGAGCCCCTCGTTTCGCATATTCACAAATGTCAGCATCTGGTAGCTGGCCTGTTCATTCTGGGTTTCGGCCCAATAGTTCAATGCTGTTTCATAGCGATGGTGACCATCTGCAATGACCACCTGTTTATCCGCCATCATCGCAACAAATGCATCAATGGAATTCTGCTCGTCAACTACGAACAAACGATGCCGTACGTCATGCTCATCAACCGTATCAATGACCGGTTTGCTTTGCATGGCACCGGAGATAATCTGCCGATCCACATTTTGTGGGTCGTCATACAGCATAAATATTTGACCGAGTTGACATCCCGTTGCACGCGTCAGGCTCAGCCGGTCGGCCTTGGGGCCTTCCAGTGTTTTCTCATGCGGCTGAACACCTTCGCCGAATGCCCTCAGTTTGCCGCAGGCAATGATGCCGCTGCGCTCGAATGTCTTCCCGGCGATTTCAAAATCCTGCACATAGGCATAGATCGCGTCTTTATCTTCCTGAACCAAAGCTCCTGACTCGACGGCATTGTCCAGATATTCAGCCGCTCTTGTATAAACATTACTGTCACAAGAATCATCCACATCGGCCTTGCCCTTAATGGCACGAACGATATTGCAGGCATTTCGATCATAGAATTCATCCTGCATGGATGAATCGATCACATCATACGGCGGGGCGATGCAGTCGCCGGGATTGCCGACAATGTCCTTGTTAAAACGGTACGCTTTAAATGCTTTAATGTCCATAGTTTCAGTGGTTTCTTTCAAGAAGATTATTAAAAGCTTTTGTTGTTCTCGATTTCACAACAAAATGCCATCTCGGTACAAAACGGAAAATGCAATATATCAAAAATGTTTGTTGAATCAATTGAAAAGGGGAGGTTTTTTTCCTTGTAGCTTATTTATATTGATGGTGCCCATAAATGCCCGAAAAATGAATGTTCAGAGCAATTCTATAGGTTTGTTTCGGACAGACAAACTATATGATCCGGCCAAACTCGACAAAGAATAACTATTTTCTCATCGCTTTGATCAATTCTCTCAAACAGCTTAATTTGTTTTATTTCGATAGGTTGATTCGAATTTAAGAATTTCTGCGATGCGGCCGATGTTTCCAATAAACATATATTCTTCGCCTGAGTTGGTTTTGACGATGAGGGTTTTTCGAAAGAATCCTTTTTTCTGGACATCCTGAATGTCATCTAAGTCGATTGAAACCGTTTCCTGAGCTTTGAAATCATCCGAGTGGCTTTTAAAAACCAATAATGTCTTCCCTTGTTCGCCCCAGATATTCATTTGGCCGGGGAGGGTTTCCATACTGCGTTTTAATTTACATTTTGCCCCATCCGGAAACTTGAAGCTGCCTTCGGACGATGGGGATGTCTTTTCTTCAGGTTCGATGCTGTCTTCGGCCGGTAATGGCTGCTGATTCGGAACAGGTCTGACTTTTGTGGGAAACAGGCCTTGATTACGGATGAGACTTATGGCTTCTTTGCTATTTAAAGCTTCTATAGTGCCTTTTTTTTCATTGCCGTTGGCATCAAGGGCTTGATAATTAAATACCGGCATTTTGTATCCTCCTTATATTTCCCAGTAATACTCAGTTTCTCAACGCTTTGATCGGTGCGGGAATCCTTCCCTTTCGCGCGATAAAGTCCGGGGATGCTTCTCTCGGAACGCCCATGATCGGCGCCGAACCCAGCAACCCACCAAAGTGTACAATGTCGCCTTCTTTCATGCCCGGCACCGGAATGACCCGCACGCCGGTTGTTTTATTATTGGCCATCCCGATGGCGAGTTCGTCGGCAATGATCGCCGAAAGCACATCGCCCGGCGTATCGCCCGGCACAGCGAACATATCAAGTCCGACCGAACACACGCTTGTCATGGCTTCAAGTTTATCGAGGGTAAGCGAGCCGTTCTGTACCGCACGGATCATCCCCAAGTCCTCACTGACCGGGATGAAGGTTCCGCTCAGGCCGCCCACATTTCCGGAAGCCATCGCGCCGCCTTTTTTAACCGCGTCGATCAGCAGCGCCAGCGCCGCCGTCGAACCGGGTCGCCCCATCTGGCTGACGCCCATCGCCTCAATGATCTCTGCGACCGAATCGCCCACCGCCGTCGTCGAGGCCAGCGAAACGTCAACAATCCCAAAATCAACCCCCATCAACTCTGCCATCTCGCGACCGACCAACTCGCCGGCACGGGTGATCTTGAACACAGTCCGTTTGATGACCTCCGAAAGCGCCGTCAGGTCACAGTCCGGATTCTTGGCGACCACGGCCCGCACCACGCCGGGGCCGGAAATACCAATGTTCAGCGAAAAGTCCGGCTCGCCCACACCGTGATGAGCGCCCGCCATGAAAGGGTTGTCTTCCGGAGCGTTGGCAAACACAACCAGCTTGGCGCAGCCGATGCCATTCTCGCTCATTCCGGCCAGATCTTTCAGGACATGCCCCACCCGTTCAATAGCTGTCATGTTCAGCCCGGCAAGCGTTGAGCCAAGATTGAAAAAGCTGCACACCCGCTGCGTCTGGCTCAGGGCTTTCGGGATCGCCCGCAGGAGATTTTTATCCGAAGCGGTCATCCCTTTTTGTATCAACCCGCCAAAGCCCCCGATGAAATCGATCCCCGCTTTTCCGGCTGCTGAATCCAGCGTTTTGGCGAACTTCACCACCGTCGGAACCGTCTTCGGCAGCGGTTCCAGAAGAATCGACGCCGGCGTGATCGAAATCCGGCGGTTAATGATCGGTACACCGTACTTGCTTTCAAGCTCACCGGAAAACTTGTTCAGCTGTCGGCCCATTTTCACGATCCGGTCATGGACGCGCTTATTGAACGCCTTGCCGTCACGATCCATACAGTCCTTGAGATTGATCCCCAGCGTGACCGTACGGATGTCAAAGTTCTGATCCATCGTCATCTGGACCGTTTCAAAGACTTCTTCTACAGAGATTCGCATGGTTTCTGTCCTGTCGGGGCGTGTTTACACCCGATGCATGGCCTTGAAAATATTCTCGTGCTGGAAGGTGATCCGCAGCTCCATCTCCTCAGCGATCCGAGCGAGTTTTTCGTTGATCCCTTTGATTTCCAGCGTCGCATCCGCCATATCGCACGCCATGGTCATCACGAAGTAGTTCTCCATGATCTTCTGGTTGACGTCGATAATATTGATGTTGCTTTCCGCCATCGCCACGCTCAGCCGTGCAATAATGCCGACCTTGTCCTTGCCGGTCACGGTAACAATGCAGATTTGCGGCTGCTTGGCAGCTTTTGCTTTCTTCGCCATTGAGGCCTCCGATTCTATAATTTCATCCAAACTGACCATCGATCAGTTAAGACATGTTATCTGCTGGACGTGAAAACTGTCAAGAGTTTCTTTTTTCACCCCCTTCTTTGTCATTCCGAATCCCTTTATGGGATGAGGAACCTATTGATTTAACTGCGGCCAAGCCGCCTCCGAATGTCATGCCGCTCTTGTCCGGCATCAAGCCAAGCCCGAAGAGCCTGCCTTGAGCGAAGCCGAATGAGGCTTTAATGGTAACCCCGTATGAAGCGAAGCGAAATTCGGGATAGAATTAACTTCCCAGAGATATTATAAGAGCGATGCTCGGGATAAAGTTTTGTAATGCATGAATACAAATGGTTACCCACATTGCTTTACACCAAGACATTTTTCTCCAAGTTAGATAGGCACAGGAAAAAATAAAAAACGGCCACCAAACAACCAATCCCCAAGCGGGAGATTGAAGAGAATGCAGACATGCCCAGATAATTGTGGACAAAATGGCAAGGGGAAGTCTGGATTTGATAAAAAAGGACAATACAAAAATGATGAATGACATAAAAAGCGTTTCAATAATAGGAGAAGCAACTGCAACTAATAAAAACAGGACGAATGCAGGAGTGCGGGGATCAAAGTCTGGCCCAATGTCTTCAAACAGGCCGGAAACCGACAATAATGCACTGAGCAGTAAAGAGGGTATCAGGCTAATCAAGGCCATGAGAAAAATATACTTTTTCATTTTCAGCGGTTCATCTGTTAAAAAAAGCCCCTTCATAGTATCTCCTTTAATTCTCCATTCGGTTTCGTCTTACTCCTCAAGAAAAAGCCTTATTGATTCATCACCATGTTCCTGCATTTTAAACTCTCCCTTGACTACAGCGCAGTATTGTAGAGGGTGGATCGGGAAATGCAAAGAAGATTCCTCGCCTCCTGTACGGCTATAGGAGGACCGGAAGGCACTCGCCATTTCGCCATTTGGAACAAAGGGCGCTTGCACTATCTTGCTATTTTGATTTTTCCAAATATTTTTTTACTCATTCATAAACAACAACTTAAAACAGGACATGTTTTTCCATAATACCATTTTTCGAACAAAATGCGCAGGTTC
>CALETL010000133.1 GCA_937920485.1 uncultured Phycisphaerae bacterium | reverse complement strand
CGCTGGGTTCGTCGGCACAGGCGATCGTGTTGGCGATGTCCACCGGGGCCAGACCCGCGATGGCACAAATATCACCGGCTATGATGGTGTCGGCGGGCTTCTTGCCCAGTCCGTCAAAGGTGAACAGTTGCGTTACTTTTTGCTGAGTGTGCTTGCCCTCGGTGTCAATGACGGCAATCCGCTGCGCCTGACTGACAGATCCGGCGAAGACTCTGCCGATAGCGATTTTGCCGAGGTAGTCCGAATAATCCAGCGAGGTTACCAGCATCTGCAACGGTCCGTTAGGATCGTCTTTCGGGGCGGAGACATTCTTGATGATCGCGTCAAACACCGGCTGCATATTGTCATTGGGCTTGTTCAGGTCGGCGGTGGCCCAGCCGTTTTTGGCCGAGGCAAACAGGATTGGAAAATCCAGCGAATGGTCATCGGCTTCCAATGCGACGAACAGATCGAACACTTCATTGACGACATCATCAGGTCGAGCGTCTGCGCGGTCGGATTTATTGACTACCACAATAGGTTTGAGGTTGTGCTGCAGGGCCTTGGTCAGAACGAATCGTGTCTGCGGCATCGGTCCCTCGAAGGCATCGACAATCAACAGTACGCCGTCAGCCATTTTGAGTACGCGCTCGACCTCGCCGCCGAAATCGGCGTGGCCGGGTGTGTCGATGATATTGATCTTATATTCTTCGCCGTCAGGGTCGGTATACTGGATTGCGCAGTTTTTACTGAGGATGGTGATACCCCGCTCGCGTTCCAGCGGATCGGAGTCCATAATGAGCCCGTGCTGGCCGCCGGCGAGTTTATCCAGTTCGGCATTGCGAAACATGCCGGATTGGTACAGCAGTTGGTCCACCAACGACGTTTTGCCGTGGTCAACGTGAGCAATGATAGCGACATTGCGAATATGTTCAGTTAGAGACATCAGAGTCCTTTATTGTTTGCAGGGTGCATTATTTATGTGACGACAAGAGGAGAACTGTACCCGAGAATGGAAAATAGTCAACAAAAAAACAGGATATTAGAGAATCAGGTGATCAGGATAGTGAGTTATCTTTCTTTTTCCTGATGTATCGTATGAAGCCGTTTATTCCTCTGATGACTTCTTCGTATTCTTCCACCATTTTTTGTGAGCGATGGGTGTCCAAATAGTTTTTGCCACAAAGCTTGCGTAGATGGTTTTGTGTTTCTCCGGCCTCCTTTCTTGCGATATTGAAGCCCTTTATTTTATCGAGATAATAATATGTCGTATATCGGTCTGCGATATTATCACAGACCGATGAGGAACTACGTTCGATCTGATCTCGTAAACGGTATTGTTCCTCCCGCGGCAACGTTTGGCAGAACCGGTGGATGATTTGCATCATCCGGTGTGCCTTCTGCCATACCCAAAGATTTTCAAAACCCGCAACTGTTTTCTTTTGATATTCTTGATCTCGTGATTCACCGATATCACGCATTCATCTCTCCTTTTCTCTGTTTTCCTGGTCCCTAATAACCTGGTTCCCTGATCTCCTGATAACCCGATACTCTTATATATAATCACCTTAGCGAGGTGCTCGTTTAGGTTTCAGCATCAGCTTAGATTCTTTTTCGCGCAGGAACTTCATGCCGCGGCCGGTGGTGATCTCTTTTTCCTCGCTGACGAAGTCGATATACTGGACCATTGCCCAGGCGCTGTTGGCCCATCGCATTTGGTAGCCCCGTTGGTGGGCCTGTTTTTCCATTCGCAAACGTTTTTCTTTTTCAAAGACCATATAGTCCAGCGCTTGTGCGATCTGTTTAACGGCCGCATCGCCGGGATCAACCAGAATGCCCCGCGCGAATCGTCCAATCGTTACGCCCGGTGGACAGGTCTTGTTGGAATAGATCAATTCCAGCGCGTAGCGAAACTTGGTGGAGATCGCCACACGGCCGGAACCGATGGTGTCGGCGAGAATACCGCTGGAAATCTGCTCGGTATTCAGGTACGGCAGAATCATTACATTGGTTGCCCCGTAAAACTTGAGCAGAGTGCTTTCATCGAGAAACATATCCAGAAAGACGATGTCATTCTTGTTCCAGTCAATTCCTTCAAGACTGGTTGCTCTGCACCATGTGACATCCGCTTCCTCAAGAGCGGCGTCGATCTCATTCATAAACTCACGGTAAAACTTTCCGTCTTCTGCCTTGACGAATTCCGGATGGCATTGCCCGCCGATCAGATAGACGATATGTTCTCGCTGGGCCGGGGTGCAGGATTCGCGAACGAATTGTCCATATGCACGGATGCTGTACTGGACTCCTTTGCCGGGACTCAGCAGGCCCAGTGTAGTTGCCAGGAAAATATCGTTGATCCCCAACTCTGTTTTTAGCGTGAACCGGTCGAACTGTGTCTGGTGATGCATCCGAACACCGTGATCGATATGTTTGAGCTTGAAATGACTGATTCCGTAAGCAGGGCTTTCGAGAATGTCAATTGCGCTTTCGGTTGTAACGATGAGTCCGTCCGAGTATTCCGCCAGATCCATAAGGGTTTGCCGTTGCCGGTCGCTGGGCTTTTCCAGCACTGTGTGCAAATAGACCAGACATGTCAGACCGTTGTCGGTGCAGGCCTTGGCCATGTTGATGAAATTGCAGCCGAAGCCGTCTCCCCGGCCCTGCTCATCCACATCCAGCCCGAATTCATGCTGCAGCACGATTGCGGTGGGGTTATTGCTTTCCTTGGCGCGCGAAATAATCTCTTTTGTGACTTGTTGCCAGGACACTGGATTGTGCTGGTCGATCACAAGATCAACCGGAATATTGTACGGTCCGTGATTATTGTCAATTGCGGCTACACGAATATGCCCGATCTCACCGGTAAACTGAGACAGCGCGTTCGATAAATCCCTGCAAAACGTTCCGATCCCGCAGCGGCGGGGCGGATAGGTGCTGATCATACGAATGTTCCATGCCATATAATGTTCCCCTTAAAATGATTTAGTATTCATTTTAGGGAACCCTATGGATTTCGCAAGGAAAAAGAAATAGTGTGGTTTATGCTTCCGTGCGGTTTAAGCTGAATCTCGATGTCGTCTGGGGTCATCGTCTGCGAATGCTTTGCCGCTTTCAAGCATTTGTGCATATTCCAGACTGTAACGTGTCCAGGGAATCGCTTCGAGTCGATTGGTTTCGATGGGGATGCCAAGTCCCTCGCAAATACCAAATGAACCATCCTCGATGCGGCCCAGTGCTTTTTGGATATCCAGAAGTGTTTTTCTTTCTTCGGCGACAAGATTGAGATTGAATTCCTGATCATAGCTGTCGGTTCCGATGTCCGCCAGATGGACGGGCATATTCGACATCTCGCCGCCGCCCTGAAAGGCAGCTTCTTCCATGGCATTGACGTCGCCGAGTATTTCCTGCATTTTTTCAACCAGCAGGCCCCGGTAATGGTCCA
>CALETL010000132.1 GCA_937920485.1 uncultured Phycisphaerae bacterium | reverse complement strand
TGGTTATTCTGTCTTATACTCAAAACCAAAAGACGTATTATAAGCCCAGAAAGGCAAAATGAAAACTGAAAATTTGAGCTTTCTCTTCGACTGGTTCAGATTATCTTGCCAGTGGGTTCTTTTTCAGGATTTCCATCAGGTTGATATGGTCATCGGTCCACAGCATCACCTCTTTGCGGCGGCGTCTGGGTGAACTGCTCTCTTTGTCAATGGGCTCACTGTTCAAAAAACGCCCGTTCCGTGCTAACAATATCCAATCCGAAGCCAAAGCACCCTCCCCGTCGTCCTTAAAACCTTCAATCCAGGCCGTCTCCAAACCAAAATGCTCTGCCAGTTTCCAGACCACCGAGTGCAGGTCCAAATGCTGCGTGGAAATATGGAACGCCAGCACTCCATCTTCTGCCAGATGCTTAAGATAGATCTCCATCGCTTCGGCAGTCAGTAAATGCACCGGCACCGCATCGCTGCTGAAGGCATCCACCGCCAGAACATCGTAGTTCTGCGGGGCCTCCTGCTCCATACTCAAACGCGCATCGCCAAGAACAATCTCAACCTGAGCTTTTGTGTCGTCAAGATAAGTAAAATATTTTCTCGCCAGGCGCTCGACCTCAGGATTGATCTCGTAAAACCGGATGGTATCCGTTTCAGAGCCATAGATGGCAATCGTCCCAACCCCAAGCCCGACAATTCCAATCCTGCGGTTCTCCTGTTTCGGCATGTTTCGCAGTGTCAGCCCGATACCACTGCCCGGGGCATAATAAGCAGTCGGAATGTATTTTTTCTCCGGCGATTGAAACTGCAGGCCGTGATACGTCGTGCCGTGCTGCATCAGCAGTTTATGCATGTCCGGATCATCCGGAGATTCTTCCCAGATGGTCAGCACGCCAAAAAAGTTCCGACTGTTGTCAATCGCTTTCTGATTTTCAGTAGAACGCTTTCCCATGAACAGGATACCAATTCCACCAGCGACAAATAAAAGCACTATTAAGACGCGTTGCCGGATTTGGTTCGTTCCTGTAGAGCACGTTTTGCCTGTGCGGCTTTTGCCTTTGAATTTCAAATTTCTTTCCGATCCTTCAGCTAGCAACAAAAACAGCGAACAGGCCAGCAATCCCAGATTCAATTCGAGATAGGTATTAAAAATCAGCGGGCAGATGACCGCAACAAAAAACCCGCCCAACGCCCCGCCGGCAGCGATCATCAAATAGTAACCGGTAAGATGTTTCGAAGCCGGACGCAGACGGTATAACTCGCCGTGACAAACCATGCAGCAGCTAAACAGCATAAATACATACAGCCCGATCAACATTCGGATATTCATAAGATTCTGCTCTGTCCTGCGAGCATAGATCATCCCAATGATACCAAGGATAAACAGCGGCACAAACAGCCCGCGTTTGTACCATCGCTGATGTTCAAAGCAAATGATAAAAGACAAAAGATACAGGCCCAACGGCAGCACCCACAAAAACGGTACCACTGCAAAATCCTGTGTAATTTTGTTTGTTACGGCCAGCAGTTGGACCGAAGCCGCTGCAGGCAGCGCCAGCCAAAGCCACTTTAAGGATACTACGGGTTTTATTGCATCTTTTTCTGTTTCAGTCGGTTCCGGTAACTGAACCACTTTATGATGCTTTCGAGCCAGTAATACAACTACCGCACACAGCACAGCAAAAAAAGCAAACAAAATCGACCACAAATAAACCGTTTGAACACGGGTGAAATTCGGTTCAAATACGAATGGAAAACTTCCCAGCGCTATCAGCGAACCGGCATTGGACAGTGCATAGAGCCGGTAGGGATCACGCTTTGGAAAAACGCGGGCAAACCACACCTGAATCAGCGGTGAAGTCGCACTGAGCAGCAAATACGGCAAACCAACTGTCAACGAACAGATCAACAGGATTTGCAGGATCGGATTGTTTTCCCCAGTTGGCTTAAAAGCTTCTTTAGGCAGAATAGGTAAAAACAACAATGCCGCCGCAAGAAGCCCGATATGGATAATCACCTGCAATTTAGCTTGCCTTATCCGTATCAGTAAATGAGCATATGTATACCCGCCCAGCAAAAAGACCTGAAAGAACAACATGCATGTCGTCCACACTTCAGGACTGCCCCCAAACCACGGCAGCAAAAACCGCCCGATCAGCGGCTGCACCTGAAACAGCAAAAAAGCCCCTAAAAAGATCGTCGCCGCAAACAAAAGGGCTGTCATTATCTGTATAAATTTACCGTTCTTCATAGACGCCGGATTATAACCGACTTTAACGTGGAAAATAAGAAAAATTCAGGATGAAATATTACAACAACGTCAAAATCTGCTACATAATATCTCTGAAAAGACCGCCAAAGGCCTTGATAAATCGGGTCCCGACATTCTCGTAAGAAAGGCCCTTCTGGGGAAAGACGCCCACGTCTTTATAATGCTCGTAGAAATCCGAATGGTCCGGAGATAACGGTTCAAATCCATCCTTTAATTCAAAGTTGGTGCTGTACTCAAACGGCCAGACATCAAAAAATGGTAAACTGCTGGATATCGCCGCGATCAACTCGCTTGCATTGCCCACCAGCGGTATCTTTTGGCGCCGGGCAACCACCCAACTGTTTTGAGGGGCCGTATCACGGTCAAAGATCGCTTCAAGTGCCTCTGCCAGTTCGTTATCCCAGATAATCACAGCATTTTCAGTGTTCAGACTTTTTGCCCGAGGATCAAAATTGTGCGATCCCACAAATGAAATATATTTGTCCACAACAAAAAACTTTGAGTGTAAAATCAATCGTGGCTTTTTGGCATTGACCGGCAAGACAGCCTCCTGGGTTTCATACGGATCAATATCATTTAACTCTCGAACCAACTTCGAATATCGAGGAACAATCACTTCTGCATCAGCGGGCCTCGGCTTGAATTCATACATATGGGCCTCGATGGCTTCAAGGTAAAACTGACGCTGTTTGAAACACATCGCATAGACATAGAACATGTCCGTCGAGCCCAGACTGTTCGTTGATAAGGCAATTCTCATATCGGGATGTTCTTTACGCAACGTCTTGAAATCTCTAAACCCTTTCCGATCCTGAATCAAATAGGGAGTCTGCATCAAAATTTCATATTGAGCACTTGTTACCAATTCCTCCACGCGACGTGTACTGTTCCACCGGTCACTTTTGCCTAACGGGTTCCTTTTTTCCGGCCAATCGGCCACATAATCAACGTGATCAACCGTGTACAGACCTATGGCCGGCCGCTGTTCAACAATCGAATATGAGCTGGCTTTTTTGAGCAGGGCCTTCAGATCTGAAATATCGGGATCAGCAAAGAGCAGCTGACGACCCTGAGACTGTAATCGTATCGCTTGATTAGCAATGTCCGGCAGTTCCAGAACCGGCTTGGTCAGCTTATGCCCCCAGTACTTGTTGAACGATTTGACCATGTCCCCCACTTCCGGCCCCGCCACCAAAAGATCCAGATCCTTGAAGCAAATACTGCTGTCATAATCATAGTAGGAATTTTGTATATTGCGACCTCCCACAATACCAATCCGTCCATCCACAACAAAAAGCTTGTTATGCATGCGTTTATTCAGCGTTTTCGGATCGGTAACAAAACAACCAATTTCGCGGGTGGCGGACTTGCCGCCTTTTTTCATCACCGGGCGAAAAAACATCATATCAATATTTTCATGCGCAGTGGCTATTTGAGCGATGACCCCAACCGGCATATAAGCTCCAAACTGATCGAGAATGATGCGAACCTTCACCCCTCGCCGAGCCGCTTCCAGCAACTCCATAAACATGACTTGTCCGACTTCGTCATCGTCCCAGATAAAAGTTTGTATCTCGATCGATTCCCGTGCGGCACGGATTAAATGAATTCGCGCCAGCAATGCGTCTTCGCCAACATCCAAAATGCTGACATAATGTGTG
>CALETL010000131.1 GCA_937920485.1 uncultured Phycisphaerae bacterium | reverse complement strand
GCCGGTGCCGACACATCCTCAAGCAATTCCGACAGTGGTTTGACCAGATCACCCGCTTTTTGAGAAGGAATCTGATAAACCCAACCCTCATGCTTCTGGTTAAAGGCCTTGACCGCATCAATAGCCAGCAGTTTTGCCTCTTTGGCTTTCAGTTCCTCTTCGGATTCAACCTCGCCGACCGTTTTTTCCACCGGTGATTTGTCCAGATAATCCGCTGAAATCTTTGCGTAAGCTGTATCATCCTTCTGGGCCAGTTCCAGCTTATAAACGGTTTTGTCATCCAGTTTGCAGGCATACGTTGAGTCAAATTTGAATTCTTCTGAGACACTCCCTTCGCTCATCACATCGTCAAACCGCAGTGAGCTGAGCGCCCCGAATACGGACTTGTAGCCGGTCCCTTTGAATTGCTTTCCGACGGGCATGTCCTGTAACTCAACATCACTTTTATCTTCAGTTGACTTCAGGATGTAAGTATCTTGGCCCGTCTTGACGGCAACACTCAACGTCTGGCTCTGCTGAACCTGGAGCAACTGGGCGTCCACATAGTCCATCGGACTGCCGGCGATTCGCGGCGGGTTTTGGATTGAATACACATCCTTTTCATTCAGCAATCGAACAAACGCGGCACCCTTTTCATCGCTACCCGAGACAAAGAATCCCACGATCTCTTTGCCTTCATTATCCAAAAAGGCAATGCGCCAAGCCGCTGTTTCTTCAGACACACCCAGATCAGTGTGATTGTCGGAATTATCGGTTACTTTTTCATTTGTACGAATATCCAGACAACTGTTAATTAAACTGTTGATCTTAGAAACATCCGCCGGATAGTTATTTTTATCCGATAAGACAAAACTCTCGCCTATCCGGTTCAGGGTCGTTGTTTTTTCGCCCTTGTCACTGGTAATCGTAACCCCCGATACAGATCCGATTTGAAGTCCTTCGATCAGCGGTGAACTGCTGAAATCGGCAATATTACTGCTTTGACTGATACGGTTTTGAAGAATCGCCCACCCGGCCGCCAAAACCGCCACGATCCCTAAGATTGCAAGTTTCCTGTCACTCATTGAATCTCTCCTGTATTCATCAGTTATCGCCGCGATTAAGAATCACTGGCATGACTGATATACCGTCTTCGTTTTACACTGCGATAAATTCCAAGCCCGATGGACATCATCACCGTCAGAATGGGAACGGGTATCGTGCAATAGAAACGCATCCATCCTTTAAGGCCTTCCACGCGCTCACGCTTTTTCATTTTAATATCCCGCAAGCGTTTTTCCGCATCACGCAACTGCAGTTCGATCTCCTTCTTTTCTTCAAGAATGGTCTGGTTGATTATCGCACCCTTGTTATCTCCCTGCAGTGACTGTAATTTTTCGTTTAATTGCTGTTCGAAGCCCTTGACCTGTGCCTCAATGGCCCGTGTTTCCTCAATCATTTCTTCTTCGGCCGCCGTCTCAATGTCTTTGACAACCGTAAACGGACGTTCATAGCTTCCCCGTGAACGAATCGAGATCAGGCGATTGGAGCCGGACAGACTTTCGAGAGCATTTAGCATAAGTGTGCTGTTGCCGCCCATCGGAGCCAAACCAAGGAATGTTCGCTGATAGGCAACCATATCACTAAGAAAATCAACATCCGCTAAAACAACAATCGCTCCGGACTCGGTCGCCTCTGTCAGGCCGGTGACTGTTTTGGTCGCCGGTGCATTAGGATCCGCATTTTCATCGGCTTCCTGATCCGCCGCTTCATTTGGAGCTTCAATCCCTTCCGGAAAAGCACTCATGAAACTTCCGGTCACCATGTACCCCATCACAACCGGCTCGGTCCCATCCCGGAACCGCCGCAGAAATGCGCTGTAATTGGGCATCATTAATTCATAAGGACTCTCGATTGTCCAGCTATTGCCCTCATCAGACGTCATCAGCAGTGGCACATGCTTCAGTTCAGGCAAATCCTCGCCCTGTTCCAGTGTTTTTAAGACACCCGGAAAGGCCACGGTCACCTCGCCTAAATCCGCTACGATCGGGTTGTCTTTGTTAAAGCAATAATTAGCAGAATTCAATTTCATGATACTTAAAATCTTTTCCGGCCGTCGGTTGGGATTCGGACTGCCAGTGACCGCCAGCGAACGGTCGCCGGCAAAAGTCATCGCGGGCATTTCCAAGCCCCACGCTTTCAGCAGTTCCGGCATATTGGAACTGGCGTCATGCTGCATACCTTGCATTTGCTGCTGCCGGTCCGGCATGTCAGCAATGCAATGCGGATCCACACATACAATTACCCGACCGCCCTTCAGGACAAACTGGTCGATCGCAAACAGCGTTTTTTCCGGAAGGTTCTTGGGCTGAATCACCAGCAACAGATCAACATCAGTGATCTTGTCCGTATCGGCCGGCACTGATGTAATTTCAAACTGCTTTTCCAAGTGCGAAATGATGCCCCACTTGCGCTGGCCCTGCTGGCCCTGCATCTGCATCATCCGCAGCATATATTCAGAATCGCCCATCACTGACAGCGAACTCAAAACACCCAGCCGTGTTTTCTGTCGGGTGATTGCCGTATCGATCAAATAGCTGATATCATATTCGACAAATTCCTGCCGGTCCGGCGAGAAAAAGTCTATCGTCTTGGTCACACCAAATTGTGTTTGCAGGACCATCCCGAAAAAGAAACTCTCATCCTCGGTAATATTAAACCGACGCAGGCCATAACGGATCGCCGCCATTTCTTCATCACTGTAAGGTCGTGGATCGATCACTTCCAAAACAACATTACCTTTGGCCTGAATCGCATACTCTTCCAGCAGTGCTTTGACATACGTATAGTAGTTATTGTAATAACGAATCTCATCCGGCCCCTTCATTGCGGCGGTTTTCGCGTAAAACAGCTTCAGTGTAATCGGCTGGTTGAGCTCTGTCAGTATTTCTTTGGTTCCTTCAGAAAGTGTATAGAGTTCTCGTTCCGTAATATCCATCCGGACCCGTTTGCCCAGATTCTGAGTAATTGAAACGGCTGAAATCGCAATTACAAAAATAAAAAAGATTCCCAAAATTGCACGTGTGGCTCTGTTCATCAGTTTGCCTTCCTTTCTTCCAGAATCAGCGTGCTGGCATAGACCCATGCCGCGATCAGAATAACAAAGTACGCAATGTCCTTAAACTCCACCACGCCCCGCATAATGGACTCAAAATGTGCTTTAAAACTCAGGTTTTCCGCTATGGATGCAATTGCAGGCGATAGCGTCGAAGACAAATAATCCAATGTCGTCGGATTGTCCGCGAAGACCAATATCGTACAGGCCACCACGGAAAGAATAAAGCTGATCACCTGGTTCTTGGTCAAAGCGGAGAAAAACGAACCGATGGCCAAAAAACCCCCTGCCATCAGAAATGACCCCAGATAACCGGTAACGATCTGACCCATATCCGGATCGCCCAGATAGTTCACCACCCATGGCAAGGGAAATGTCAGCAGCAAAGCGATTCCCAAAAACGCCCACGCCGCAAAGAACTTACCCAGTACCGCCTGAGGAACCGTGATCGGTAATGTCAAAAGCAACTCAATTGAGCCGCTTTTTCGTTCCTCGGCCCACAACCGCATTGCCACGGCAGGAACAAAAACCATAAACAACACCGGAAGATTGGAAAAAAACAATCTCAAATCCGCCTGTTGAATCTCAAAAAATTTCTGAATGAACGGCCACAGTCCGGCGGCGAACAAAAATATCACCAAAAAGACATACGCCACCGGCGTTGCGAAATACCCTTTTAATTCTCGTTTTAATACAGCCAAAAACCCTTGCATGATTATGTCTCCGTGATTGGGTTAAATCGGTTACGCTGATTTCTTTGTCGTTGTGATCTTACGGAAGACCTCCGTCAGACTGCAACCGTGCTCTTCGGTCAATTTACCCGGCGTCGAATCCACTAATATTTTGCCCCGGGCGATGATGATCGTCCTGTTGCACACCTGTTCGACCTCTTCAAGGATATGCGTCGAAACGATGATGCATTTCTCCTGTGCCATCTGGTTGATCAGTTCCCGCACCTCATGTTTCTGATTCGGGTCCAACCCGTCCGTCGGCTCATCAAGGATCAACACCTGTGGATCGTGGATCAACGCTTGCGCCAGTCCCACACGCCGCCGATATCCCTTGGACAGCGTTTCAATCGTCTGATGATACACCGACTCGATCGAACATATCGACAAAATACGTTCAACCGCCTGTTTACGAGCCGCACCCCTGATCTGACGGGCATCGCAGACAAAATCCAGAAAACCCGCCACCGTCATCTCGTTATAAGCAGGCGCGTTTTCCGCCAGGTATCCGATGCAGCGGCGAACCGCAACCGGGTCGGTAATAATATCATGACCGCAAACAGAGGCCGTTCCGCCATCCGGTGATAAAAAGCAGGCCAGCATTTTCATTGCCGTGCTTTTACCGGCGCCATTGGGACCGAGAAACCCCAGCACATCTCCCTTGCCGGCGGCAAATGAAATGTCATCCACCGCTACCACAGGGCCAAAACACCGCCGAAGATTTTGTACTTCAATCATTCTATGCTCCTGTTACTGGTTGATCGACTCTTTTCCGTTGAATGGAAATGGAAGTTTGTACTTCGCTGTTAAAACAACATCTTAGCCTTTTTAATCCTTTTTTTCAGCTTGTCAAGCCATTTTTTACTGATATTTAAAGATACACCACCGCCAAAATGATAAAAAAACGGGCCGCAAATCCTGAAGATTTGCGACCCGATTAAATAACACATCAATTATTTAATTCTAACTACGGCGCTGGAGTGAAAATCGTACGGGCTTCAGACTGAACTGTCGTATTCTGATTGGGCGACAAATCACGAACGATAATAACCCATTCGTCATCCTGACCCGCAGCACCGCGCCGTGCCCAATACTGCTGCGGCACCTGAGGCGCCCCGTTCGGATAGAACAAGCCGGCTGTGTTAGTCGCATTACGCCATCCATTATCTGGTCCACTTCCTTTATAGCCTGGATCTATTTGATCAATTTCATCTGCATCCGGGTCACCATCATTACCGCTGCTGTAGGATGATACACCGCAAACAAATTTGTACTCAACACCGCTATTGTCCGTTGCCGGGAAAGCAGTAACAACATGGTAGTATAAGAGTTCAGACGCCACATAGATTTCGAATGGTGAACCGCTGGCGTGTTGAGCCGGATTCGGAACGGGCGGGGTTTCGTCAACTTCGTTAATGGTAACACCCCCTACATCTGACCATTCGCCTTCTTGGATCAATACATCATCATAGAACAGACCCATCCGGACCTGGTATGAATATGTCTGGGCCGCTTGCAGGCCCGAATCCGTAAATGTCCTGCTCGTACTATAAGCACGACTATTCCCGCCGGCATTCCCACTAAGCTCAGCAAATTCATACTTTATCACATAGCCGGAACCCAATGGGGGATTTCCGAAACTTGAATAGGATTCCGCGCTCATCGTAACCGACTGGGACGTGGTAGGTTGCGTCGGCAACTGATCCCACAAGGCCTGCGGGACGTCCGTATTTTCGCCCGGTGTTACTGTAACCAATACTGAGGTATTAGTCTCATTCCAGCTGCCGTCGCCTTGGACGCCGTCGCGGGCCTTAACAAGAAAGCTGTAGGATCCGGGAGCCAGATTCGAAGCCGTATAATCTCTGCCGGTCGCCCAATCGCGGTCCGGACCGTCAAAAGGATCGACACAATCAAAGTAATATTCAATATTTTCATCCGGCCACCAGTCATCATGATGTGCCACGGCTCTCATTTGAATCCTATCGAACGTGCCGATCACATCTGTGGGCTGGATTTCCCATGCCGCAGGATTCGGCTCCGGCGGGTCAGCATCAGATGTCAGCCAACAATTAACAAAACGTTCAATATCGTTGACGTCGACAGATCCATCATAGTTAAAGTCCCTGCCCGAGCACCAATTATTATCGTTGTCGCACCCATCTTCAGTTAACCATTCAATGGCAAACGCGGCCCAATCCTGCAGGTCAATCGTTCCGGTCAAAACCAGGTCGACAGGACTGCATATATCCTTAATGAAAACTCGATAATGGTAGCCCAGATCAACGACCCCCTGATCTCTGTCTTTATCGATACTGGTTACATAACTGGACAGTCCCAAAGTAGACGCAAGATCGCTCCCGTAGCCGGTTACATCGCCAACACAGGGGCTGGTATCCTGGTCGAGATAGTATCGCTGGGCGACATCATCAATCGCCGCGTCAGGATGCGTCACGAATACCGGATCATCATTAATTATAGGTTCAATTTCAATTAATTCAGGACAGTCATCTGGATCCGGACAGTCATCTTCAACGAAGATCGCTTCCGTACTGGGATAGTTTTCCACATCCGAATGCAAAATCGTCAACTCGGAAGGTCTTGGCTCATATTGAGAACCGGCACCAAGGTAGATGCTGTCACCATAGTCTGCCAGATTGTTCCAGAAAATGCTGTCAATGACCTCGCAAATGCTGTCATACGAGCAGTATAAACCACCGCCGAGACCCGGAGAATCCTGAACGAGTTCCCCGGTACCAACCTCACTGAAAACACCCAGAGCTGTATTGTCTGCAAATGTACAATTGCCAAAGTTCACACGGCTTGACCAGTTCACCGAGGCACCGGCACCATCGCGTGCGGACGTATTTTCCGCGAACAGACAGTTAAAGATCTTTGATGTTTCGTCAATGGTTCCGCTGAGCATCAGTCCGCCGCCGGAGAGCTGGGCATCATTTTCAACAAACTCGCTGTCACGCACCTCTAAGTCGTTAACATGGGTGTAAAGTCCGCCGCCCTCACCGGTCACATCCAACGGATAAGGGATCTCGACCGGAGGATCTCCAGGATTTTCCGGGGGCGTCGCGATCAAGCTCGGCGTTATCGCACGGTTCGCACGAACCAGTGTGCTGTCGATCAGTGCCGATTCATCATCCATAAAGGCACCTGCACCCAAATAGGCCTCATTATCGAAAATGTTACAGTCAACCACTTCGATCTTCGACTCAAAGCCATAAAGTCCGCCGCCAACAGTTGCTTCATTTTCTTGAATATCACAGCTTGTAAATGTAACTTCACAACCAAACTCGTAGGCGACCGCACCACCGAAGCTGGTCTGATAGGTATGCGGCAGCGTAACGGTACCAGTATCGGCTGCATTGTTTCTGAATACGCAGTCCGTAAACTCCAGATCACTGTCAAATGCCGCAAATACCGCGCCACCGGCCGTCGGCATCTTCAACTGACGATCCGGCCACGGAACAGCATTCGCCAGAGTCAGCCCAGATTGCGCTCCACCGAGCCCGGTCAGGCCGCCGTGGGACTGGTTATTCTCAAACAGGCACCCGGTAAACTTCGCGTCACTGTCCAGTTCACAAAAGACCGCGCCTCCGTAACCGCTATACCGCCAGACATCCCTCAGTTGATCGTATGGATCATCGGCGTAATTGGTGTTGAAATCCAACCAACTGGTATATGCAGCCGACCAGTTGAACCACTCGGCCCAGACATCAAAGTCATAGTCACCATAGTAATTAAAATAAGGCCAGACGGCGGTATACTTATCACCGGAACTGTTATATGTCCATCCATCCCAACCAATCTGGATCAAAACTGCTTCACCAACATCGCTGTAAACCCAGCCGCCGCCGCGGCCGCCCAACCGATCGACATCATCAACGGTAATAAAATCTGCGCCGTTACCGCCATTAGCGCCAAAAACTTCATTGCCGGTAAAGGTGCAGTTAATAAATTCAGGATTACTGCTGACTCCGCAATAAACCGCCCCGCCATAAGTGGGGCTGGGCCAGCC
>CALETL010000130.1 GCA_937920485.1 uncultured Phycisphaerae bacterium | reverse complement strand
GATGTGGATTTTGAAGGGGTCAAGGAAAAGGCCTCACTTATCACACCCGTTCCCGGCGGCGTAGGCCCGATGACCATTACCATGCTGCTGTATAACACCGTACAGTCCGCTGAAAAAACGCTTCATGCATAAACAACTTTTTACGAAACCTTAAAAAGCTCGGTCTATAATAAGCCGGGCTTTTTTAATGATTTGCTACATCACTGATCCTGCGGTTGTTTTAGCGGGCCTATCGAAGCCGGCTCATCAGGAACATAATAGAGTATTTCTTCCTCTTGGATGGGTTCTTCAAGGGTAAGTAGCTTTTCGATGGCTTTTTCGGTGTTACCATCAAAGCATTCGAGTGAATACCATGCCAGAAAATTACATGCTTTGCGAACGCCAGGTTTCCCCAAATCTATCATTTTTTCCCGTGCGCACAACCAGTCCACCTTGCCATTGATTGAACAGGGCATAATGCAAAGTATCAGAATCAACAGAGAACTGATAATATAGCCACAAATCCCGCCTACCAAAAAGCCCCCGACACGATCAAACATCTTAGGAAAGTATTCATCGCGATGACGCAAGAAATAAAACCACGCAAACATCTGCAACAGTCCAAAGATCAGACAGAACAGCAGAAACACCCCCAGAGAGGCGTAATACCCGTGACGCTCATACTGGGGACTGTAACTGAGCAGGGTAAGCGTTGAAAGGATGGAGATGAAAACTGCAAATAGAAGATTGAACAAGACCGCAAACATCACATACAGGCCTTTTTTCAGACCCATAAAGGCAAAGCCCAAACACACCGCAATGACCAGCCACATCAACATATTTATCCTGCCTCCATGGTAATCCGCTTGATTTCTTTGAGCGTTGTCTTACCGGTCTTCACATGGTTCATACCCTCTCTGCGTAATACGCTGAGAAATGTTCTATCTCCCTGTTTCTTTAAATCTCCCGGAGCCAGTTTATTGTTAGACAAAAGTCCACGAATACGGTCGTCCAGGTACATCACATCCACAATCGCTGTTCTGCCATAAAACCCGGTGCCGCCGCAATGACCGCAACCATTGGCTCGCAGGATTTGCTTTTGATCGACATCATTTTTGACACAATAATCTAATTGACTTTGTGTCAGTTCTGCCGGACCTTTACAATAGTCACATAAACAGCGAATCAGCCGCTGGGAAATCACAACTGACAAGGCCGAGGCGATCAGTAGTGGTTTGACTTTCAGATCCATTAACCGAACAAGTGTGCCCACATTACTGCTGGCATGCAATGTTGCCAGAACCAAGTGGCCGGTTTGAGCCGCCTGCATGGCCATTTGTGCCGTTTCCGAGTCTCGAATTTCACCAACACATATCACATCAGGATCCTGCCGCAGGATACTGCGAAGCGAGTTGGCAAACGTAACATCCGCCTTGGTATTGACTTCGATCTGACTAATGTGCGGTATTACATGCTCGATCGGGTCCTCAACGGTAATCACATTTCGCTCTTCAAAATTGATTGTTTGCAGCATCGCATACATGGAGGTGGTTTTGCCACTGCCGGTTGGACCACAAACCAAGATCATCCCCTGCGGTTGCTGCATGATTCGTTTCAATGTCTTGATTTTTTCCGGCGAAAACCCCACCTCTGCAAGCCCTCTCAACTGACACGTTTGATCCATTACACGAATGGCCAATTTTTCCCCGCCTAACACACCTGAGGTTGCCATACGAAAATAAACATCCCCTTCCGGTAAACGTGCCATAAAGGCCCCGTCTTGAGGACGGCGCTTTTCAGCAATATCCATACCGGCGACTGCTTTAAGGCTGTTGATAACTGCATTGCAGCGTTTACTTTCAAGGACTTCATGGGTCCGCAGAAAACCATCAACACGGTAGCGGATTGAATATTCAGATTCCTTTCGTGGATCAATCAGAATGTCTGTCGCCCTGCTTTTGATCCCTTGGAGCAACATCTGTTCAGTCCGCTGCTGAACTTTCAGCCCATCTGTACCCGAACGATCCTGACTTGTATAAATATCACTGAATGAACGTCCTGATGTATCACGTAATTCGATTTCGGGAACGGCTACTGACCTCTTCCGTCGTTGAACAGACCGTTCCAAGATGCTATCCAGTGTGTACTTCGGTACTTCTGAAAGTTCTAAGTCGCCATCCTGAATTTTACGAACAATATCTGTGATAAAAAGAGCAACTAAGTGCAGCGGGCCAATAAATAATGCCGCAATATTAGATGAATACCGGTACTTGTCCCGAATTAAAGGGCTATTATCAGATCGCTGAACCGAATAAAGGCAAAGATAAAACCAACCAATGAAGAAAAAGGTCTTAAACGGACTGTACGGAAGCGCAGTTCCCCCAGCCACCCCTAATATAAACCCTAAAACACTGTGGAACTCTTCCATCAAATCCATTGGGCTGAACAACCTTTTTTTATCCTCTTCAAACCCTTAATGCCACAATCATACAACAATCGCTTTAAATATACAATACTTTTTATTGAGTTTCTTAGCGAAGATTTAAAGATTATGCGTGAAATTCAGATATAAGCTACAGCCGGCTACACATGTAAGCTCTTATCTGAAGGTTTGCTTTGCGCCCCCTGATAACTTGAAATTGCTTTGCGCAAACCAATGCTGATCGCGGCCAGACGAGATAGTTCTTCAGTCTGCAGCGGCAGATGCGCAGGACGATAGACCAGAACAAAGCCAACTGCCTGCCCAAAACGACCCAGTGGAATCGCGGCGATTGAAATGGTTTTTAGAATGGCAGGCGGCCCTTGTAATCCCATCTTCAGTAATTGCTCCAGTGAACAGATGCGATTCATTTGACTGACGCTGTTAACCAATTCGTGTGTGAACCAATGCTGAAACTCCCTTTTTTCAATGGGATCTGAAACGCCGGTATCGGCGATGTGTACATCAAAGCCATTTTCCGATAAAAGAAAAACAGCGGCATCGGCCTCATTAATCGTCTCACGGATCTGGCTCACTGCAGTATCCAGCAAATTTTCCAGACCTGTGCTTTGAAGCAGTGATTCGTAAAAAGAAGTGACAAATGTCAACTTGGCCAGTTTGGTCGAGAATTCGCGATGGGCCGAAACCATATCACGACACAGCATATCAATCTGGTCAGTTTGTTTTTGTTGGCGAACATGAAGTCTGCGAATGACTTCTAATGCCCGTTTATTATCTCTTGCAGCCAAGTTTTACTCCTGTATCTGTATTCAAATCACTGCTTATTCTTCTAAGATATGAGTTTTTTCGGCATTTTAAGAGAGGGTCTTAATCACGAATTTGAGGAATTGGAACTAGATAGTAATTGATTTATCGGACATTGCCTGCACAGCTTATCAAACAATTACACAATCGAAACAGTTGTTTATAATTGAAAATTATTTGCCGCAAAACACGACGCTAAATCGTAATGTTTAATGAAAATAAGTCTTTAAATGTCTTCAAGAGTTCTTTCTTTGCTAAGTCAACTTCCCAGCTTATCGGACAGCCGATTTCCACTGATTTTGGTTGAATACCAATAAAATAAATCGTCACTGGAATATTTTGTGCAATCATATCAGCTAATAATCGAGGGGATAATGTGTGTGTCGTTATTCCGCCCGAAGAAAGCTGGCTGGGATCAAAAATTTTAATTGTCCCAGCAGGAGCGCCAAAGTCGGTCGCATCGATGAAGAGAATAACTTTGGGGGCTTTTTTGATGATAACCTGAATATAATTTTCCGGAACCGTTCCTGTATCGATGACATTATCCGGAATTACTTCTTTTAGCCGAGAACATATGTCCGGTCCGATTCCATCATCTGCTTTTAGAGAATTACCCACCCCGACAAGAAGAATGTCAGCGGGCAACATGTTCCGGAGTGAGGTAAAAATCGACTCTGTGCTTTTGTCAATCATAGTTGAATGTTTAATTCACACTTGCATTTAGGGCAAAGAATTTTCATGAAGTCGTTGGCCGTAACGTCCTTTGGCTCTTCTGATGACTGAGTTGGCGGTGCCTGATTCAGTTCCTGCATTTGGGCATCATGACTGAGCAGCAATGACGGATTTGTATATGCAAGCGGGCCGAGCTTTTTATTCAGCCATAGTAAATGTTTTTTCGTTCCAACGATGGCTCCGCATTTTTCACAAAGCTGGAGTTCATATTCATGCGTGGCGATCGTTTCCTGCCGATCCAGCGTCGCCAGATCCCATTGGTTGGTTAATTTGATCCCTTTCTCTGTCGTACAGCCATCCTGACAATTACCGCAAAAGATACACGTGTCGTAACGGCTGATAATTTTTCGTTTCGGGGGGCTTGATTCCAGGTCATCGGTCTGAGTCAGCGCTTCGGTTGGGCAGACATTAACACATGCGCCGCAGCCAATACAATAATCGTCGTCAAACTCCGGTTTTCCGCGATAATTTTCCGGTACCTGACACGGTTCGGCTGGAAATTTTGTCGTAAAGCGAGGCGACAGAAGAACCGTAACCGCTTCTTTAAGTTCTCTTAACTTTGGCAACCGCACTTTTTTTACTCCTGTGACTTAAATCACTTATTGTGAGGATCCACTTCTTCCTCATATTTATCCACAACGCTTTTTCTCCACAATGTAACCCCGGCAGAATGAGCGCCTTTTGCGATCGCATGAGCTGCCGTGGGTGAAGTAACTAAAATAAATACGGCACAAACAACCGCTTTGGATGCTATTGCGCCTGAGTAGGAAGCCAAGGCAACCCCTGCCAGAAGCAGCACCGTCCCTAAGGTCACACATTTTGTTGCGGCCTGCAGACGATTGTACACATCCGGAAAACGAACCAACCCAATACAGCCGCAAATATCGAACACAACACCGATCGTAATCAAAATATAGCCGACAATATCAATCATCGAAGTTTCTACCTTCCAAAAATTTTGCCAGAGCAATC
>CALETL010000129.1 GCA_937920485.1 uncultured Phycisphaerae bacterium | reverse complement strand
GATCATGGAAAAACTCAACATCCCCATGCCCCAATCCGGCATGGCGAGTACCTTGGAAGGCGCGCTTGAGGTCGCCGGCGAAATCGGCTATCCGTTGATGCTGCGACCATCATACGTATTGGGAGGACGCGGCATGGAAGTCGTTTACGATGAAGACGCACTCCGGCAGTATGTCGCCGCGGCTGTCGAGGTAACTCCCGAACGGCCAATCCTGATCGACAAATTCCTTGTCAATGCAATTGAAGCCGAAGCGGATGCGATCGCTGACGGCAAGGATGCGTTTGTGCCGGCAGTGATGGAACACATTGAACTGGCGGGCGTCCATTCCGGAGATTCGGCTTGTGTGATTCCGCCGGTATCGATTCCGCAAAAGCATCTTGATACCATCTGTGAATACACCCGGAAGATCGCGATCCAATTGAATGTTGTCGGCCTGATGAATATCCAGTATGCCATCGCCGATGATAAAGTCTATGTCCTCGAAGCAAACCCGCGTGCATCGAGAACGGTCCCGTTGGTATCAAAGGTTTGCGGCATATCGATGGCCAAGATCGCCACCCAGATCATGCTTGGCAAAAAGCTGTCTGAGATGAATCTGCAACAGAAAACATTCCCGCATTTCGGTGTCAAAGAAGCCGTATTCCCGTTCAAAATGTTCCAGGAAGTCGATCCATTGCTCGGCCCGGAGATGCGCTCGACAGGAGAGGTTTTGGGAATGGCCGATTCGTTCGGACTGGCATTCTTTAAGGCCCAGGAGGCTGCCCAGGAAACGCTGCCTTCGGCTGGAACTGTATTGATCACTGTAGCCGAAAAGGATAAACCGTATATCACAGAAACGGCCAAACAGTTTTCCGACTTGGGCTTTAAGATTCTCTCGACAGAAGGTACCTGCGAATTTTTGAACGAAAAAGGTATCCCGGCCGAGCCAATCCTCAAAGTGTATGAAGGCCGCCCCAATATTATCGACGAAATTAAGAACAAAGGAATCCAGCTGATTGTCAATACCCCCATCGGCAAACAGGGCCAGCACGACGATTCGTATATTCGAAAGGCCGCGATACAGTACAATATACCGTATATTACGACAGCAACGGCTGCGGCGGCCAGTGCGAAAGGAATCGCCGCAAGACAAAAACACGATACGGATGTGAAGTCTTTGCAGGAATATCACGCAGGAATATCGTAAATATCCTGTCCTGAAAACATCATTGGACAAGTGCCTTTTTCGGTAAGAATATGGCTTTGAAGCCGAAAGCTTTCAGAAATCCGTTCTTTACTTTCTAAGCTTAACTGGCTACAATGCTTGAACTTGTAAATCGTAATAAGGTTTCTGTATGAAAAAGGTCAAGATATACGATACGACGCTGCGGGACGGGATGCAGGCCGAAGGGGTCAGCTTCTCCGTCGAGGATAAGCTGCTGATCGCGCAGAAGCTGGATGAATTCGGTATCCACTATATCGAGGGCGGCTATCCACAGAGCAATCCGAAAGAAGAGGAATTTTTCGCGCGCGTCAGGGAAATGGATTTTGCCAATGCAAAGATCGTCGCTTTCGGCAGCACACGCCGGGCCAACACAAAGGTTGCCGACGATACCTGTATCAATGCGCTGCTGGCCGCCGAAACTCCCGCCGTAACAATCGTCGGAAAGATGTGGGATCTGCATGTAACGGATGTGCTGCGGTGTTCGCTGGAAGAAAATCTGGCGATGTGCAGCGATTCGGTGGGCCATGTCAAAAAACAGGGACGCGAAGTGATCTTCGATGCTGAGCACTTTTTTGACGGCTACAAAAATAATCCCGAATACGCAATGAAAGTACTCCAAGTAGCGGCTGACGCCGGAGCTGATACAATTGTTCTGTGTGAAACCAACGGCGGCTGCCTGCCGCAGGAGGTTTTTGAGATCACCGAAGCCGTGTACAAAGCATTCGGCAATGTGGATATCGGAATCCACTGCCACAACGATACGGATTGTGCGGCCGCCAATTCACTGGCGGCGGTGCAAGCGGGTGCAACGCATGTTCAGGGCACGATCAATGGAATGGGTGAGCGCACGGGCAATGCTAATCTGTGTACGATCATCCCCAACCTGTCTTTGAAGATGGACTATGAAACAGTCGGTCAGAACAAGCTCGAATTAATGACCGAGGTATCGCGTTTTGTATTTGAAATAGCAAACCTTTCTCCGGCAATGCACATGCCTTATGTCGGCGAGAGCGCTTTTGCACATAAGGCAGGCCTGCACATTGACGCGATCCGCAAGAACGAAAAGACCTATGAGCATGTCGATCCAAAGCGGATCGGCAATGAACGGCGTTTTCTGATCTCAGAACTGTCCGGGGCTTCGAATGTGCTGGACAAGCTCGAAAAACGAAAAATGATCACGGACAAAACGCTGGCCCGTCAGATACTCAAACGTGTTCAGGAACTGGAAAACGAAGGGTATCAATTCGAGACCGCAGAGGCCAGTTTTGATCTGCTGATCAAAAAAGAAATGGGAACGTACAAAAAGAGCTTCAGTCTGGTCAAGTACCATATTGATGTTGAACGAAATCCAGACGGCCGAATTATCACCGAAGCCAGTGTCAAACTGAAGGTGGACGGCAAGACCGAACACGTCGTCAGCGAAGGTGACGGCCCGGTGAACGCTCTTGACGGTGCCCTTCGAAAAGCCCTGGAACCCTTCTACCCGGGCATCAAAGACATGGCCCTGATCGATTATAAGGTGCGCATGGTCAATGCCCGTGCGGGCACCGCGGCGAAAGTGCGCGTTGTCATCGAAAGCCGGGACCATGATGATCTGTGGGGTACGGTCGGTGTGTCGGAAAATATCGTCGAAGCAAGCTGGCTGGCCCTGGTCGATAGCGTCGAATATAAGCTGATCAAAGACCAGGAAAAAAAGGCCTCAGCAAAGCCAGAATAGGGATTTTCCTTAAAAGCCCGCCTGTCAATATCAAACTGTATCTTTCTTGTCTTGTTTTTGTGTTTTTTTAATAAAAGATTTGCATAAATCGGTCCCAATCGCTATAAGTATTAGCTTTGTTTGTCTCTGGAAATCTAATAATGGCTTTTTTAGGTAATAAACGGAAATGATTTTAACTCAAATTTTACAGCCGACATGTATCAAGGCCCCTCTTGAGAGTGCCAACAAAGAGGATGCAATCGAAGAATTGATCAATGTTCTGGCCGACAATGAATGCCTGAGCGACCGTGGTGGAGCTCTTGAGGCCGTTTTGGCACGCGAACAAACCCGCAGCACCGGCATTGGTTCAGGAATCGCCATCCCGCACGGCAAATCCGCCGCGGCTAAAGAACTGGTCATGGCAGTCGGCATCGCGAAAGAACCCATCGAGTTTGAAAGCATCGACAATAAACCGGTCGGGATCATTATTCTGTTGGTTTCGCCTCCGGATCAGACCGGCCCCCATATTCAGGCATTGGCACGGATCAGCCGCCTGATGCTGGATGCGCCGTTCAAAAGTCAACTGGAAAATGCAGCCACGCCGGAAGAAGTCTACGACCTCATCAGCACGAAAGAAACCGAGTAAAAATTCGCCAGCGGAAAGACTAAGAGCGCTAATAAATGGCACTGTCGTGGAATGAAATTTACGACCTTGAAGTGGGCTTTAAATACCCAGCTATTATTGAGGCACTTGAGGAACGTCTGAAAGAAAATCCTCATGATAAAGAAGCTGTAATTCGACTTGGATTTCACTATTGGTATATTACCGCCGAATATGACTGTTTGCAAGTAGACATCCCATTTGAGCAATATACGGCACGATTTAGAGAATTGCTTGAAAAATACAAGGAAACATT
>CALETL010000128.1 GCA_937920485.1 uncultured Phycisphaerae bacterium | reverse complement strand
TTCCAAAAAACCTTTTGACATTTTTCAAATAACTTTTACATTTTATAAAATGTAAAAGTTATTTGAAACATCATCATTGATAACGAGGGTAATAAAGTTGCAAACAGAGACGAAAGGATGTTTTCAAGTTCCCGCCAAGCTTTACCGCATTGGCGAAATCGTCCGCCACACCCCCTTTACCCGCCAAACCATTCATAATTACACCACCATGGGTCTGATTCAGGAATCGGATTGGACCGAAGGCGGACATCGTCTGTACGATGAATCTGTTTTTGAGCGGTTATGGCGTATTCAGGAGCTTCGGAAAGGCAAAACCCTCACAGAAATCCAAAAACTCTTCAAGAGAGAAGAGAAACCGCAAGCGGCAATGTTGTAAACAAGAAAGGATTCCATAAGCAGTTGGCACGGAAGCAGACAGCATGAAAGTAACCACAGCAACAATTGATAATATCACCGAGGTCCTGACACGGATCATTGAGTTCACTGAACGCCGCCGAGAAATCCTGACACGGAACTTATTCGATTACAAATCCTCCGATTTCCAGCCAAAGGACCTGCCGGTCTGTGAATTTGCCGAATGCATGACCGAAGCGGTCTCAGAACACCTTCGCTCAGAGCGGTTGCTATTGTGCGATAAAGACAACGTAACCTTTGGCGAAGAGGGTTCGTTTGACGCCCTGCCGGTAGTCGACTCGGAAGCAAGGAACCTTTTGAATACTGATACGAAACAATATCTGCAAATGCAGATCCATAAGCTCTCTGAAAACTTAATGAATAACAGAATTGCTGTTGAACTGCTCAAGCAAAAACAATAGCCCGGTTCACTTTGAACCGGCTTGTTTGCTGTGATTTGAAAGCTTCACAGCCGGCAGCAATCATCTGACCAAAGGCACTAATACCAGAACCGTAGAATGAGGAGTTCAGGAAAATCGTTAGCTGGTTCTTCTAAAGTGCCGCCCAAATTCCGCCGATAGTGTTCTGCTTAAAAAACAGTGTTTTTCGCTGTTTTTAGGCATTCGGAAAAGACAAGGACTGACACTTATCGGACGGATACCCGTGAAAAACACAAAACAATACTATAAAACACGGAGGTTTTATTCAGTATGAAAGCCCCACACTTAGAAAAAATTAATATCGAAGAGGTCTGGACCGAATTTTTCCAGACTCACTCCGAGCAGTCCCGCAATATGCTTATGGAAAACTATCTGCGTCTGGTTAAATACAGTGCAGAACGCATCAGCGTTAAACTTCCGGACAAGGTTGAAGTGGATGATCTGATCCAGGCGGGCATTTTCGGTCTCAAGGATGCCATCGAGGCCTACGATCCTGAACGCGGCGTCAAATTTGAAACCTATTGCGCTCCCCGTATCCGGGGCAGCATTCTTGATGAACTTCGCAGTATGGACTGGGTTCCCCGCCTCGTTCGTGCCAGAGCCCATCAGCTCAGCCGCGCCATGCAGACACTGGAAGCACAACTCGGTCGTATCCCGACCGAACAGGAGCTTGCTGAAGAACTGAAACTGAATAAGGTGGAATTTCACCGGCTCCAGCGAGACGCCAATGCCATCGGGCTGATCTCACTGAATAATAAGTTTAATGAGAGCGAAAGCGAAAAGGATATTCGAGAGATCGATATCATCCAGGACCAGAAAAGCAAGAACCCCGTCACAGAAGCACAAAAACGCGACTTGAAAAACCTCATTTCCAAGGGTCTGACACGCGCTGAAAAGCTGATCGTGATCCTGTACTATTATGAAGAGATGACGATGAAAGAGATCGGGGCAACATTGGATCTGTCTGAATCACGCGTATCCCAGATGCATTCATCCATTGTCGCCCGGCTGAAGGCCCAGATGGACACCCGCAAAAAAGAATTCGTCATCACGACATAAACCGTCTGCGTAGGCTATAACTGAGAGGTGACTTCATCGACGATGGACTGGATGGCAGCATCAAGCGGGCCTTCCAGATTGACACCTGCGGCAAGTGTATGCCCTCCCCCGCCGTACTTTTGAGCGATACAGCGAACATCCACTTTGCCCTTGCTCCGCAGTGAACAGCGAAAACCACCATCTGCCAACTCCGTAAACAGAGCCGCGGCTTCGACGGACTCGACCCGCTGACATTCATCGATCAGGTTTTCGGTATCCGGACCGGAGGCGCCGGTCTCGTCGAAATCCTTACGCAGGATGTATTGGGTGGCGATGCGCCCGTCGGCATGAAGCTGCAGGTGATCCAGCATTCGCGTCATGAGGTACAACCGGGCCGGCGTGAATGACTGATACAGTTGGCGATAAATCACATTCGGCCTGGCGCCGGCGTCAATAAGCTCGGCGGCGGTATGAAAAATGCGGCTGTCGGTATTGCCGAACTTGAACCAGCCGGTATCGGTGGACAGAGCGATAAAGATCGATTCGGCGATGTGTTCGGTCAGCGGCCAATCGGCAAATTTTATTAAATCGAACACAATCTCTCCGGCCGCGGCGGCGGCAGTATCAACCAATTGGACAACCCCGAGATTATCGCCGCTGATATGATGGTCGATCACAAGGATTTTCTTGCCGCAGTCGTCCAGCCAGTCGGCAAAACCGGGAAGCTGAACACGGCTGTCAGTATCGACAAGGATGATCAGGTCCACATCAGCGTAAGTCTGTGAGAGCTGATCG
>CALETL010000127.1 GCA_937920485.1 uncultured Phycisphaerae bacterium | reverse complement strand
ACAGGGCCCGTTATCGCTCCTGTTATCATATCTCTCAACATGATATTATTGTCACTTCTTTTCTAAACAGCCATGTCAACGCTCCGGGTATTCAGCAAGGACATTACCCTCGTAATGCCGATAAAAAAGAGGATAGTTTGGCATTCATGCCGGTTTTCAAGGCCGCACCGGCTTTTTTACTTGACATTACACCTTATTTTAGGTATTATAGAGATAATCATTTTGGGGGTAGTGTGGAAAGACGTACTTGTTTTTTGCTTTTGCAGAAAACACAGGAACGTGACCGTAGCATCACAAGGTTACACAATCGTTCTTGATTACTGTTTTAGTATTTTAAAAAGTATGTCTTTTTTGAGGGTTAAAAATGAAAACTCTAAACTCTGTGCCGTATCGATCGATCGCACATCGGTTCGTTATTTACCTGCTGGTCTTCTGTATCGTTAATATCCCTGTCTGGGCGATCAGCGGACATGACCTCGTCGGTGGAAGTGCTAATTTCACGCCGGGCAATAACTATCTTGTCGATTTGCTCAGTAATAGAGCAGTTATTAACTGGGATAACTTCAACACATCGAGTACACAAGGCATTACATTTACGGGACCAGTTGATTTTGCGGTTCTGAACCGAACCATGTCAGCCGTTAATTTTGATGGATTTCTGGACGCCGCCAACGGGCATGTTTTACTTGTCAGTCCAAGCGGCATTGTCTTTGGATCGAAAGCCCGTATTTCAGCGAAAAGCTTTATTGCTTCGGGTCTGGATATATCAAACACTGAATTTATGAATATGTCGCATTCCGATCTTTTGGCCAGAAAATATAACTTTGTACCGTTTGAAATCGACGGCGTTAAAATGATTGGTGCCGTTACGAATAACGGATTGATCGGTTACGATAAAAACGGTAATCCTACTCCCGTTGAGTTTGCAGCATTGATCGGCAGCAAGGTACTCAACAATGGTACGATTCTCGCGGATGGTGAGATGGTCGTGTTGGCCAGCGGAGACGAGATTTCACTCAGCACCGTAGGAAGTGAGATTAACGTTGTACTGTATAACACTCCTGTAGCCGTTGACACTTATAATGTGATCAACGATACGGCGGGCAGCGTTAAAAATCAGAATTCCGCCGGAACGATTGTTCTGGCCGCAGGCGATACGTTTGCTCAGGCCGTTGCCGGTATTCAGGATAAGGCCTATATGGCTAACACATACACCGCCAGCCAGCGGGGCACATTGGATGCAGACACTCTTGAGGTCGGAGCCGCCAACCAAGCGGATTTCCGCGCAGGCAGCAAAACGACAAGCCGTGAGATCAAAATCGGCGCCAAAAAAGTACTGATTGAAGAAACACTGCAAAGCAGCGGCACAATGATTATTGACGCCGACTACGACATCAACGCCCTCGAAGGACTTAAAAGTATTCAAGACATGGAACTGCGGGCAGGCAGACACGTCCAGGCCAAAGAAGACATTATTTCTGAAGCAAAAGCAAAGATTCAGACCGCAATACAACATGCCGAAGGAAAGCTGTCCTCACGCGGAAATATTGTCGCAGAAGAAGGTCTCCTGCTGATAGCAGAGTCCGTGCTTTGGGGTGATTCGCACCAGACGATTCGCTCAGAAACATCTGTCAAAAGCACCGGTTCTATATCCAAAATAACTGCCGGCAATCTGAATATTTCCGCAGTCGACGATGTCCAACTTGATGGCAATGTTTCCGCCGTCAAAGGTGGTGTTTCAGTGATTTCCGAAGCAGGAAAGATTCACACCGGCGATGGTTCCGACACTCTGAATGTTGCCATCAGCGGCTATTCGGATGAAATTACCGATTCTATCGGCGTTGAACTACCGGACGGAGAAGGTAAAGCTGCCATCGTACTTAAAAGCCATGATACGATCAAACTGGGTTCGGATGCCGCACTGAAAGCCGAGGGTTTCTACCTGTCCGCAGAGGATGACCCTGACAATGGCGTAGACAACCGTCCCGATATAACATTTTTAGATACTGACGGCACTGAAATCGGTGGCTGGGAGCGTGATGAAGGTATCGCCAGTGATGTCGCCATTTATGTTGGCAGTGAAACCGGAAATGTTAACGTAAAAACAACCAAAATCGAAACTCCTCAGCCAGGTGAAATGGAATACGGTGAGGGAGAAAAAGAAATCTATTCAGGTCCGGCAACGGTTGTCTTTGATTCTCAGGACACTGTCACCATGCCTACCATTGGAAATATTCAACAAGGCCGTAACAATAACGAAAATGATAACCTGTTCAGATTCCGGTTGGAAGTCGTCACACGAATCACTGAATGGCTGTCTCAGGCGGTTAAAGGCAACAAATTACCCTATGCTGGAAATCCGGAAGCGGTTGAAGCTGTAACAGGAGAAGATTATGTCCTTCGCGGTGCAGGTCTGGATAATCCTCAGATCACCGACGGCAGGATCTGGGTACTGGAGGATCCTCCAAAAACTCCGCCGAAACGACGCCGATCTCCGCAGTTGAGCGTGGCACCTGTTGCCCCGCTGCCCGAGCAAGAACTGCCCGAGTTGGTAGGATGCCCTGCTGAGATGGAAGCCGCGGCTCTGGAATTAGAGATTAATACAGGCGAGTTGCAGCTAAAGATTCAAAATTCGATGGCAACCAATCCCAATATCCAGCCATGTGACGCCTGCGCACGCCTGCTTATTGCGGCAGGTGCCCTGCAGGATCGTGATGGCGAGCGGTATGCGGCTATGGTCGAGATCTTTAATACATTGGCTCCGTTGGATGCTCCATTTACTCCGGAGGTTTCGGCATCCATCAACACACTATTCGCGGACCTTGCCGATAAGGATCCGCAGTATGCAATTGCTGCCGATTACATTGATTCCTTTGTTGATTATATCGCTGTTCTGAATCATGACCTGAAAACTCCCGTTGGCGATGCCACGGTCTATACTTTGAATAAGTATGGCGAAGCGATTATGAGCAATCCTAACCAAAATATAATAACCTATTTAGTGGAACAACTGGAAACTGAAAATATCTCTCTATAAAAAATAAAACACATATCTTTTGTAAGGGTGAGAATGATGAAATATCTGAGCTTAATTACATTGGGAATTGTATTGTTCATGTCAGCAAATCTTTTGGCTGTAATAGAGGTTTACAATGAACCTCCGGTCGAAGATGCATACGTTGACAGTGTAGATACAGGTGTTACTTTCAATTCGGATGTGCTGCATATACAGGGGGTCTCGGGTGATGGCTTTGAGGATATAGAATCAAAGCAGCGAAGCTTTTTGAAATTCGATGTTTCCTCGTTGGCAGAAAAAACTATCCTTTCAGTTGAAATTGGTGTGTATGTGAGCGATTTTTTCGAGTACAATACGCCGTCCATACAGCTTACCTACCTTGAGGATGACTCATGGAGCGAAGGGATCGGGAGCCCTGTTAACAACGATGGTATCAACTGGGGCGACTTGCCGCTTCCCGGTAGCTCCATATTCATCGGAGAAAGTGAACAGGTAGATGAAAACCGCTATTA
>CALETL010000126.1 GCA_937920485.1 uncultured Phycisphaerae bacterium | reverse complement strand
ACCCTGGACGTGAATCTCAGGTGAGTTTTATTCTCATTCTGCCAAATAGAGAAATCGAGCCAGCATTACAATTGATTTTACAAAAACGACAAGTCGCTGATTGATACGATGTAACCGGCCTTAATTATCCTTGATCATAATTATTGCCTTGCTTCCCAAGCTGCAATACATTCCGGGAGGTCCACGTACAATGCACGCTGTATTAGACCCGTGCCGTCATTTCGTACTGCATCGCCGTAATCCGAGTAGTAGTTTTCGCAATGCTCCTGTGAACCTCCCGTATCTGCTACACAGATCTTGATGAGCTGCTCGCGTTCGGGTGCCAAGCGTTTTTCACGTTCTTCCTCGCACAGGACATCAAGTTGATCGGCCGACATTTTACTAAAGTCTTTGCTGTCTTGATGACTCGAATCTGCCGTGGCTCCAGCTTTTTTCTTTTGAGATTTTTTTGTTGGTTTGATGGGTTGAATCGGTTCCGACTGCAGTGACTTCGTATTTTCCTCAGCTGCCTTTTTTTGACTTTCGGTACGTTTACCCTCAAGGGAAACGATATCCGATGGGACATTATCCGGACAATTATCGTCAAAATGTACGGTGCCGCTCTCGTCCGTCCACTTGCAGTATTCATCCCCACTCGCTGCCGTGGCTGCTATCAACGTCAAAAAGATTATCAGTGGGATAGTGACAAATTTTTGAGGGTAAATGCGGATAATCACTTCTCCTGTCGCATGAAAATGGATTCATCTGGCGACTAAGTCGAGGCCGATTCGGCAAAAAAAGTATAGTTTCATTTTTTGAAAATAATTACGATTTATGTCATTCACACCCAATTCCGCAGTCGATCTCGGCTAATGTCGATGCTTGATGACAATATTCCGCTTCACGCTCGATAGCGGTCAGAATTTAACGGACCTGTTCGATCTGTGCGTGTTCGGGAGTCGGCCAGGAGCAGAGACCGACGACGACTCCATCATTGCGGATCTCCGTGGCTTGCAGAAAACTAAAGGGCTGCCAGTGATTGACGGCCCCGCAAGGATCAGCAGATTACTTACAATAGACCTATTGTGAATCTCACAAAGCTACAGTCCAGGTAAGTCTTCGGCCTGTTCTTACTGGCTGCTTCCCCTATTGTTTTCGTTGTAGTGGGTAATGATAGCTTCCTTCAAGTTTAAGACCACCGAGTTATCGCCGATGGTGACATCTTCGAAGACGACATCGGCAGCTCTGGTCAGGTGAACCGAATGGCTGTCACTTGTATGGAAAGTCTCGGTCCATGTATCGCCTATTGCTTCCCAATGGACGGTGACATCTGCGACGGGCGCGCCAGAACCGACTTCACCTAATGTCAGTACGAAGTTGTCAAGATACGCAGCTTCCAGTTCAACCATTTCCGCCCAATCCGGATGATTAAGCGCCCCTCGGACCCCCTCCAGGACTACCGTATCCCCATCACATTCTCCGTTAAAGATCACCTGGACATCGGAGTGTGGGTTTGGTCCACCCCTCGTACCAAAGTACAAAAGGCGGTCGGCCTTGACGTATCCAATAAACAGTTCCCCATTGCATACACGAAAGTCGGCGTCTTCAAACGATGCATCGAACCAGGCGTAGGCCGCGTCGGCACCTGTCAGCAAGAATCCACCACGAGGCTGCGCGGTTGCGGGGAGAACAAAAGTTATGCTCGATATCAAGATTACGATTATAACGGACGATATACTTCGAATTTTCAACATGATACACCTCCTTATGGGTTTGTTGATTGACCACTGGCACTAAATATTGCAATGACAGCATTCACCGCCACAGGATCGGGAGATTATTCGATTGTTGGTCGCCGATTGTGTGATTTATAAAAATAATCTGGCGATGAAGTAGCGGCAGGTACCGCATATTTAAGTATAGTAGATTGTTACAGAATTGCGATTTAATGCTTTGGTCGTGCACCATTCAGATATTCTGGTATGGGTCTAAGGGATACTGGACCGGACATATTCTGCTGATGAGCAGTTAACGGAACTCATTGAGAGGGTTTCGCGTAGGGCCACTATCTTCCAGTTTCCTAAGGAGAATTTTTATGTACCCCCACTGGCGACCTGATGTGGTCGTCATCATGTTCAGCTGCATGTCTGCTATCCTTTTCCAAGAAGCGGGGCTGACAATGTCAGGATGAGCCAGTCGGCCGCACTCTCTTTTAAATCTCCGGGTCATTAACTCAACAGCTGAATTATTGTTATGAATCAAAAACCATTTCTCATAATGATTGGCTTCATCATAGGTATGTCAGTTGCAATTTTTTTGCCAAAACAATTTTCTCCTAGCGCAGCAGAAATGGAAAAGCTTCCTGAGCCCTATTACAGCGTGTTATGGGAAAATGAGCACCTCAGAATTGTTGAGCACGCCATGGCCCCAGGGGATAGCGAGCCGATGCACACTCACCCTGAAATGCTTGCGTACGTGATGGAAAGGTCAAAATTGCTTATTACCGAAGCGGACGGAACGACTAACGAAGTTGAATTGACCAAGGGCGACTTCCAACAGCTTCCAACCTGGACTCACAGCATAAAGAATGTCGGAGATACGCCTCTGCACACCTTGCTGGTAGAACTGAAACGGTGATCCTCTGGACTTGATGCGACCGCTCCTGCAGGTTACCTGTTGAACCGGGCTTGCGGAATTCTCATCCATTCGTCCCGGGTAATCCGGAAGTCGGAACCGTCCACGCCGTAGCACCTGCGCACGCCGTGATCGAGAAAGCCGGATTTGAGAAGAACGTTACGGG
>CALETL010000125.1 GCA_937920485.1 uncultured Phycisphaerae bacterium | reverse complement strand
TTTAAAACTCTCCCCCTGCCAAGGGGGAGTACCCCGAAGGGGGGAGGGGGTATAAAAGCGTTCCCTCAATGTTTTTACATTTTACTTTTTGATTTTTAATCCTACTATCCCAATCTCTTTTTCGCCCGCGCCTTCAATAGTTTTCCGGTTTTGATATAGCCGGTGATCTCGATATTGGCCGGGCATACATAACTGCAGCATCCGCACTCGATGCACGCCGACAGGTAATAATCCTCTGCGATATCCATTCTGAAATGCTTCACGGCATGGGCGATCTTGGTCGGGTTCAGATGCTCCGGACACACTGCCAGGCACCGCCCACAACGAATGCAGGCAGTTTGCTGTTTTTCGTATTTGGCTCGTGTCACGGCAGATTTCGTCAGGAAAGTTAAGGCCCCGCTGGTCTTGGTCAACGGTGTCGATAAATCTGCAATCGCAAATCCCATCATCGGCCCACCCATGACAACTTTGGCGGCACTTTCGGTCAGCCCGCCGCAGTGAGCAATCAGATCTTCCACTCGCATCCCAATGGGGGCATAGTAGTTTCCGGGTTTGGAAATGGCACATCCGGCCACCGTAATAACCCGATGCGTCAAAGGATTGCCGGTCACAACCGCCTCAGCAATTGATGCACACGTCGCAACATTCAGCACACACACACCAATAGTCGGTGGTATACTGCCCGTGGGAACCATTTTACCAAGAACGGATTTGATGAGCTGACGCTCGCCACCCTGTGGATATTTGGTCTTAACCGGAACGACCTGTATATTGCCGGCGTTACCCAGTTGCCTGATCGCATCACTGATGGCCTCGATCGCTTCGGGTTTATTGTCCTCGATGCCGATACGGATTTTTTTACATCCGGATGCACGTGCCGCTAACCGAATGCCCGCCAACATCTGCCATGTCCACTCCAGCATAACCCGATAGTCGCAGGTAATAAACGGTTCACACTCACAGGCATTAATGATAAGAACTTTTTTTTCCAGTCGCGGATTGGGTTCTATTTTAACCTGTGTAGGGAACCCGGCACCGCCCATACCCACAATACCACCTTCCTTCACGGCTCCGCAGATCTGCTCGACCGTATAATTATCCGGATTGAAGGTCTTATCGAATCGGTCGTTGACCGGTTGTTTGATTTCGTTATTATCCGCATCTACGTCAATAACGATTCCCATTGTCCGCCCGATCACCGGGTGCGGCAGCAATGTGATATCTTTGACCGTTCCATTGACCGGTGAATGAATCGGAGCCGAAACAAAAGCGTCTGATTGGCCGATCACCTGTCCCGCCTCAACAGCATCTTTTTTGGCAACCGTCGGAACGCAAATCGCCCCAAGGTGCTGACTTAGAAGAACCGCTACCTGTTTGGGAACGGGCACGGTCTCAATAGGACAGTTTTCACTAAAATGTTTATTTTCCGGCGGGTGCGTACCGCCCGGAAATGTATATTTACCCCGAATTTCCGCCATGAAACTTACCTTTTATCACAGTGTTCTTTCTTTTTGGGACTGCTAACCGCCCGAATTACAAATACAACCAACAATGTTACACACAAAGCCAGTATGAAACTGACCAGAATTAACATGTTTTCTTCAAATTTGCCCTGCAGCAGCCACTGAGAACCGGCAAGAACGCCTATGAAAACCGCAATCGGAACCAAAAACGCAACAATTACCTTACATGCCACATTCGGCCCCGTAGCTTTGCCCAACTTCTCATAGGCCTGCCGACAGGTATCTTTTTGACCGCAACCAGAACAGTGATCGTTACTTTCCATAGTCCGCCGAAGCAATAAAAGGATTCTTTATAGTAAAGCTGACCCTTGTTTTCAAGGTTTTTTTACGTGATGGATAATTATCGGCTAAAGCAGCCCGGTAACATCGATTTCAGCCAATTGCAGAATGCGTGACGGATCCTCGGCCATGCCTGTGCGGGTCGACAGATAGGCCGCCTCGATCACAGCAAAGGTGTTCAGATCGAACCCATAATATGGATAGAGAGGATGTTTTGCGGGATCCTGAAAACTGAGTGCAAGATTTTCCAGCATACGTTTTTGGCTTGGCAGGTCGTCGCTTTCATAACTCTTCTGTTCCAGCAGGTTCCCCTCGTTATCATACAGCACCACCTCTTCTTCAGTCGCCGTCAAGTGCTGCTGTTTGCCATGAACCCGAAGATGCCGCCGAGCCGGACCCAGTGTGCGGCTGGTGCAGATCTGCGCGATCAGCGCATCGGTAAACTGCATCGTCACGACCGCGGTGTCCTCGGTCAAGCTCATCCGCTGCTGACGATCCGGCGCCTGGTTGATCGCCAATGCATACACCTTCTGCGGCAGGCCAAAACACAACAGTAGCTCATCGATCAGGTCATAACAGTCCTGCAGCAACACCCCGCCGCCGGCCATGTTCGGGTCGTTCAGCCAGCGCATTTCCGGTTCCAACTCACCCATAGGAACATGACACACCGCAGAAACCAGATGCCACGACTGCTCGTCCTGTGGGTTCGCCTTGGCCAGATAGCTGCGAATATGCTCAAAGGGAAGCCGGAACCGCCCCTTTTGCAATGTCAAAAATAAGACGTTTTCTTTTTTTGCAAATCGATAAAGTTCCGCCAACTGTGAAAAATTCAATGCCGGCGGGCATGGCTTGAGAATATGAAATTTTTGCTGGATCCCAAGCCGCATAAACTCTGCGCATTGATGCACCGGACTGCCAAACAACAGAAAATCCGCTTCGGTTTGAATGATCAACTGCCGGTAATCGGTAAACGCCGGACACTCATACTTGCGTGCCAGGCTGTCGGCGCGGTCCTGATGTTCATCCCCTACTGCGGCAATTTCATAAAGCCCGCTCTCAGACGCAACCTCCATAAGTTCCAGAGACTGTTCCGTTAAGCCGATTACCGCCAGTTTTAATAGTCGCTTTGCCATAAAGAGATATTAAACAATATCCACCGAAAAGGCCTCTGCAATATTGCAGGAATTATACCTGAGCCCAACCGAAACTCATTAGATAATCGTCAAGATTCTTACCAGCGATAGTGGTTGGTATATCTTTCATTTAGAAGCGTCTGCTGATACTGGAGCCGGTCATTGCGGGATTCATAACCACGCTCTCGACGTGACGAACGAAACGAAGCACGGTCCTGAGCGTCTTGAAATTTCCGGTCCTTCTCGGCCTCAGCTCGAGCCAGGGTATCATTGCGCCTCTGTTCGGCAAGCATCGCACGCTCAGCGTTTTTGCTTTTTTCGGCATCAAGCTTCATTTGAACCACCCATTCTTTTGCAGCAGACTGCTGGTTAATGGTCCCAAGATAGGTCCACATTTTCAGGCAATCTTTCACGTACGAACGCATTTCCCGTTGGACTTTCTGTGCATACGCCTCTTTCTTCTTGCAGACATCGACAAAACTCCGAATGTCATCATCGCCGTCAAACTGCATCGGAACATGGCCCTCAAAGATAATAAACCGCATCGCAAACTCGGCCGACTCTTCCCATGTCGGCAACTTATTCGGCAGTGCGATATTCCGCTGCTCATACGATTCCAGCATACCCAATGCCTGAGCATACAACTTCGGATCATCCGGTACTTCAACCTTCGCCGACGCCATTGCTTCGGCCTGGCCGATCTTCGTCAGATAATCCGCAAGCATCATTCGCTTTTTCTTCATCTCGGACCGTTTGCTTGCCAGAAGACGGGTCAGTTCGGTTACCGCATCGGAACGAACCACCCAGTAGTCCGGACTGCCTTTTTCCGGCAATTGGATATCTTCAAATTTCACTTCCTCGGGTATTACGTCCTCGGGCATCACTTTCTGTACCTGGTTGGTAGTCGTTTGGCTTGTACTGGAATCATCCTTCGTTACGGCACGGGTCTCTTCAGCAGCATCAGCGGCGAAAAGCGTCATTGAAAAAAGACAGATAAAAGTTAAATAAAGATAAGTTTTCATGGCAATTCCCTTTCTGATTTTAAAAATGACAGTTTTGTTCCCTCACAATACTGCTTTAATTGTATAGGAGTTCGGTTTTTTTTCAACCATCAAATCCTAAAACAGTTGTGATCCCATAGTTTGTTAAAATAGGGGCTTTGTCGCACAAAAAAGGCCCTGCCGAAGC
>CALETL010000124.1 GCA_937920485.1 uncultured Phycisphaerae bacterium | reverse complement strand
TGTGCCTTCTTTTGATTCCACCTTTTTCGTTTCTGGCATTATTCGTAGTTCAGGCATTAAAATTCGGCACAGAAGGAACTATCCGCAATGTTTCGGCGAGTTTTTTTTCTATCATGTACCTTGGCTTGTTGAGTATGTTTGTTCTTGGAATACGAATCGGATTGGGGCCGTGGGTTCTGTTGATGTTTATATTTACCGTAAAAGGTTCTGATATAGGGGCTTACACGCTTGGACGACTGTTCGGAAAGCATAAAATGTGCCCGAAGATCAGCCCGGGTAAGACATGGGAAGGTCTGGCCGGAGCGATGCTGTTCGGAACGTTGGTTTCTTTGGGATTTTCGCATTTTTGTGATATAATGCCTATTTTGTGGGCCGTTTGCTTTGGAGCCGTTTTCGGCGTCCTGGGGCAGATGGGTGACTTGGTCGAATCGATGATCAAGCGGGATGCCGCGTCGAAGGATTCGTCTTCGAGTATTCCGGGTTTTGGCGGTATTCTGGATGTGATCGATTCGCCGCTGGCAACCGCCCCGGCAGCTTTCGCATTTTTTTATTTTGTGCTTTGATAAAGGAACCGTTTGGAAGTTAAGATACAACTGGAATCCGACGCACAGCGGACCGAGCTTTTTGGCCCGTCTGATTCACATCTGCGTCAACTGCGGAACACACTGGGAGTGAAGGTCAGCGCACGAAACGGAACCGTGTTGATCTCCGGCGAACCGGTGGCGGTACGAACGGCGGCCGATATGATCAACCGGATGCAGCGGCGGCTGGTTCAGCGAGGACGTCTGGATGATTCGGACGTGGACGAACTTCTTTCACAGGTAAGACACCATATTGATAAGGACAACTCCGACGTCATTGAAGTTTATGCCCACAAAGGCATCATTGAACCGTTCACCAAGGGACAGTTGAACTATCTTCAAACCATGAACAAAAATGATCTGACGTTTTGTATCGGTCCGGCGGGAACGGGTAAAACATATTTGGCCGTAGCGGTCGCGGTATCCATGCTGAAACGAAAGCAAATCCGCAAGATTGTTCTGGCCCGCCCTGCTGTTGAGGCCGGCGAACGTTTGGGATTTTTACCGGGCGACCTGCAGGCGAAAGTCAATCCATACCTGCGACCGCTGTTTGACGGGCTGGAAGACATGATGGATTTCGGACAGATGCACAAATTCATGGAGATGGATATCATTGAGGTGATCCCGCTGGCGTTCATGCGGGGACGGACGCTCAATGAGGCGGCTGTGATCTGTGACGAAGCACAAAATACCTCACGTTCCCAGATGCTGATGTTTTTGACACGTTTAGGGCGCGGTTCAAAAATGATCGTCACCGGCGATATCACTCAGACGGACCTGGGGCCCGGCGAGAAAAGCGGTCTTGTTGAGGCATTCGGCACGTTGAAAAAGATTCCCGGCATTGGATTCGTAGAGCTGGATAAGTGTGATATTGTCCGGCACAATCTGGTCCATCGGATTGTGCAGGCATACGACGACAAAAAACAAAAAGAGGCAAATCAGACTTGATAATGTTTCTAAGAAAAAAGAAAAAAATTAATCCCCGCCGCCAGCAGGTTCGCGATAACAGAGCCGCTGAGCGATTAAACAAACAAAAGGATACTATCAACAGTCCGTATCCGAAAGCGGCACTGGTCCTTGTGGTTTTTATTCTTGCAACGACCTTTGTGTTAGGGTTGGAGATGCAGCCGGACGCAATTTATCAGAAAGGGCTGCGGGCGGTAAAGGCCTGGCCGCAGCTGGTCTCTTTACTGGTCATTGTCTCAGCGATCAGCATGGGAATGTCACTTTATGTCTTGCATTATCAACCTCGCATCCTGCACAAAACCACACGTGTTATTGCTTTAGCTGTGCTGTTCTGGATACTGCTGGCGATCACGCGCGTTTTTTCTTTTGACGACAACTGGAAACCGCTGGCGGTCGGTGCAGCAGTCACATGTGCAATCGTTTTGACGATTTCATACGATCAGCGATTGGCTATCGGCATGGTCATGTTTTATACGATGCTGGCCGCCTTTGCGGTGGACCAGATCGCTTCGGTGCAGTTACTGCTGGTGATGGCGGCGGGCGCGCTAAGCTGTTGTTTCAGCTTACGCGAGATACGAACACGAAAAAAACTGATCGAAGTTTCACTGCTGGCAGCGATTACCGTCTTTTTGACCGCAGCCGCTTTGGGGATCATTCAAGATGATACGGCGAAGGAATTTTTTCGTTATGCAGGTACTGCCGCGGGGGCAACGTTTGTAGTAGGAATCTTTATTCAGGCGTTTCTGCCAATTATCGAGCAGGCCTTCGGGATCGCCACGAGCATGACGCTGATGGACTACAGCGATGCCAACCAGCCGCTGCTGCGAAAACTAGCGATGGATGCACCGGGAACGTTCAGCCATAGCCTGCTGATCGGTTCTATTTCCGAAGCCGCGGCTGAATCGATCGGGGCAAATGGGCTTTTGTGCCGCGTCGGGGCTTACTACCACGACATTGGAAAAATTCATAAACCGGCCTATTTTGTGGAAAACCAGATGGGTTCGGCCAGTCGGCATGAACAGCTTTCGCCTGCAATGAGCCAGTTAATCATCGCAGGTCATGTCAAAGACGGGATTGAGATCGCCAAGGAATTCGGCCTGCCCGCGGTGCTGCGGCAATTCATTGAAACACATCACGGCACTACACTCATGGAGTATTTTTACCACGAAGCAAAGAAAAAAAAGGATGACAAGCAAAGCCCGGTTTCCGATTCGGAATTTCGCTATCCCGGCCCAAAGCCAAGATCGAAAGAAGCGGCTATTGTGATGCTCGGTGACGCAGCGGAAAGCGCCTGTCGTTCGTTGGCCGACCACACACCCGCTAAAGTGGAGACACTGGTGCATGGGCTTGTGATGAAGCGTTTGCAGGATGGACAATTTGACGAATGCGATTTGACGCTGCGGGAACTTAGCCGAATCGAAGCAAGCTTGTCAAAGTCTCTGGCGGCGCATCATCACGGCAGAATTGCCTATCCGGAAAGCGCCGAAAAGCCCAAAGCAAACGGCAATGGTGCTAACAATGGTAATGGTGCCCCCGGCAAGCAGACAGAGGTCAAGCAAGAACAAGCCAATGAAGAACCGGCCCTATAATATGGATTCAGCAAACAGTCATTTACACATTCAATTTGACTCTAACGTCTCGAACCTGAACGCGGATTTGTTACGATTTGAAGAACTGGTGCGGGAGATCTGTAAAACATTCAATGTTGACAATGCGGCTATCGAGGTCAGTATTGTTGATGACGCAGGCATGATCGAGGTGCATCGTGAGTTTTTGGATAAAGACAATACCACCGATGTGATCAGCTTTGACTTGAGCGATGACCTGGAATCGGGACGGACGTTTCAATTGGTCGTCAATGCCGAAATGGCCGCCCGGCAGGCCGCTAAACGCGGACACGGCGCCGAAGCGGAACTGGCTCTGTATATCACACACGGGATGCTGCATAATCTGGGTTTTGACGATACGGATCCGCAGCAGGCAAAAAAAATGCATGAAACCGAAGACTCCCTTTTACAAAAACAGGGTTTTGGTATAATTTATTATAAAGATGAACTGATTTAGGAGATTTTTTGTGGACGCGGTTGGCTGGTCGATTTTGTTGCTTTGTATTCTGACACCGACATCACTTTTTTTCACGGTTAATTCACTTTCGCTGCGCTCGTTCTCGCGGGTCAAACTGCAAGAGGCTTTTAAAGCCGCTGGGCGTGAAAACCGCATAGAGGGGCTGATTGCCAATGCGGAAAAACTGGCGATCACCTGCGGTTCGTTTCGTGTCTTCTGCAACGCGGCGATTATATTTATTCTTGCTTTGCTGCTTGCGGAGCATCGTTATGCGATTGCATTAATTGTAGGGTTCATCATCCTGGAAGTCTTTACACTGATTATACCGCACGCCTGGGCTAAGCATGCCGGTGAATATATTTTGCCGCGGACGTACCCATTATTACAGGGTGTGATGTTCGTATTTAAGCCCCTGCTGGCCGTATTTGATCTGCATGATCGATTTGTGCGCCGTCTGGCGGGTGTTCAGGATGCCGATCCGGAACAGGTTCAGGAAGAACGACAGGAAGAAATTCTCAACATGGTCGAGCAGGGGCGGATCGAAGGCGTTGTGGATGAAGAAGAAATGGAGATGATCGAGAACGTGCTGGAACTGGATGAGACGGCCGCTGAGGAAATCATGACGCCGCGGACGGATCTGATCGCGATTGACGCCGGTGACGACCTGAATGCGATCTTAGAGACAATCCGGGACAAGGGACATTCACGGATACCCGTTTATGAGGAAACTGTTGATCACATTGTAGGATTGGTCTACGCCAAGGATCTGCTGACCGAGATCGGCAAGGATCCGGCAACGTTTAACCTGAAGAAAAAGATGCGCCCGGCCTATTTTGTGCCGGAGACAAAGCCGCTGCGGGATTTGCTGCACGAATTTCAGAATCAGAAACTGCATATTGCGGTGGTGCTGGATGAGTACGGCGGGACGGCGGGGATTGTAACGATCGAGGATATTCTGGAAGAAGTCGTCGGTGAGATCACGGATGAATATGAGAAGACGCCCGCCGAATCCTTCAGGAAAATCGATGAATTGACGTTTGAGGTCGATGCACGGATGTATATCGATGAGGCCAATGACGATCTCGATATCAAACTGCCCGAGGATGAAGATTATGACACCATCGGCGGGTTTGTTTTTTCACATCTGGGTTATATCCCAAAGGTCGGCGAGACGTTTGATTACGAAAATCTGACGATTGCGGTAACCGCCGCGGGGCCAAGGGTGGTTAAGAAACTGACAATCAAAAAGAATCCCCAAGACGACGATGCAGATTAAAGACACAGTCATCTGTCTGCGTGCGGTTAATTACTCAGAAACCTCACAGGTTGTGACGCTGTTTACACGAGACAGCGGCAAGGTCGGTGCGATGGCCAAGGGCTCACGGCGAGCGAAGTCTTCTTTCGATGGGCCCATCGAGTTGTTTTCATTCGGGGATGTTGTGTTTACGGTCAAGGATTCCGGCGGGCAATTGGCGATTTTGACCGAGTTCGGTCAGCAGCCGCGGTTTCGCATGTTAAGTCAAAATCTTGGAGCATTAAATGCCGCCCTGTTCGCGGCGGAATTGACCGAAAAATTCCTCGAAGATCACGACCCGCACCCGCCCTTATTCGATAAGCTAATCAAATTTTTAGAAATGGTGCAGGAGACAAAGGAGGATTCACAAATTCTGGCATGGTTGATTTTGTATCAGATTCGACTGTTGGAAGAAACAGGTGTTGGATTAATGCTGGATGCGTGTGTGAATTGCTCATCACCCATTAACCAAAACAGCGTGGGCACAGCCCACCCTACATATTTTTCGAGTCGGGAGAATGGGCTGCTGTGTTCGGGATGCGAGATGGCGTTTCCCGAAAAACGCGCGATTGATTCGACCTTGATTGATATCCTGAACAGCCCCGCCAAACTGCCCAAAACTGACATGAAACAATTAAAACAAATCGAACAGTTGCTGATCTACCACTTCACCGAACTGCTCCACAAACCACCCCGAATGGCGAAATATTTCAAAAAGTAATTAACCGCCATCATCTTTTAAGTTGTCCGCTTTTTCAATCAACCAATCGTGTAATGAATGTAGATCACCAATAACCCCCTTAATTGCAGGAGCTTCTCGAATACGCTTACACAAATTGTATATTTCTTCGGATGTTACTGTTTGATTATTAATGAATGTGACAATTTCTTTAGAAAGTTCATAATGTGTATTACAAATATCAGATTGTGTTTCTTTAATGAAAGATTCGTAGTCCTGAGCAGTTTTTTCGGCCATTTTCAATGCTTTTTCGTTTGTCCATTTGATATCGTCTTTGGATGTATATAATAATATGGGTGTCTTCCCCTTGCGTCGACGATTTGAGTTTA
>CALETL010000123.1 GCA_937920485.1 uncultured Phycisphaerae bacterium | reverse complement strand
AAGGGTTGTTGTTCCTGACAAAGTTTTCGTACTCATTGTTTCTCCTTTCGAAATTGCGCTCTTTCTTTTAAGAGACGTTCGCGTCATCTTTTTGTTTCAGTTTTTTTAAAAATTCCTATTTTTCTGTAAAAATTTCAAGGATTTGTGAGTGAACCTTTTTTGATGTTGCCAATAGCGACATCGGGTCCGCACCGCAGGTTTCAATGTCGACAGGAAATGGGCTCTCGCCTTCCAAATTAGTGACAGTCCCTCCTGCTCTTTCGATAAGAATCACACCGGCTGCAATGTCCCATAGCTTTGTCGATTCTGTGTAGGTGCCGATCATGGCTCCTTTAGCCACATAGGCCAAATGCAGGGCAGCTGAACCCAGTGACCGAAAACGGGTTCTCTCCATCATGATTCCAACCCCTTTATTGCTTACGGGGTTTATATTGCTGTCAACAGCAAAGCTGGAAAAAGGACCGATTTCATCTTCGCTAACGGTAATCCGGGAACCGTTGAGTTGGGTGTCCATGTCCTGGGCGGCGGTGTACATAGAGTCTGTGGTCGGGTCAAAAATGACGCCGACAATCGGCCTGCCCTCATACATTGCCGCAATGCTAACCGAAAAACACAATAAGCCGTTGGCGAAATTGTTTGTGCCGTCAATAGGATCGATGACCCACCAGATTGGCTCTTCAGACCGAGGCGGCACGCGGAAAAAAGTGCCCCCTTTGCCTTCTTCCGCGAAAAAACCATGATCGGGAAAATTTTCCTGAACACGATCAATGATTAGTTTTTGGCAAATGGGGTCCGCCTGTGTAACGAGTTCATTTCCATTTTTAAGGTCTTTTCGGATGTAGCGGAGTTCTTCCATGGCCCTTTGGCCCGCCAGACGGGCGGCAACAACGGCTGTTTCCAGCATTCGGCTCAACTCTGTATGATGTATCGACACAATGTATCCTTTCACGCTTGACAAGTTGTTGAACGGGGCCTATTTTAACTGAATTATGATAGAAGGCCAACATGTAAATTGGCGAAATCGAGAAAAGCTTTCTTCGTCTGCCCGTTTGGCAGCAGGGGGAGTTTTTTTTGTGGTCGCAGTCGGTTTTGGGCTGCTGTGGGCTTCCTCAAACGGCTATATTAACCTGAGTAACTGGTTTGGAGTTTGCGGATTCAAACAGCGGTTTGGTCTGCCATGCCCGGGTTGCGGATGGACGCATGCCGCTGAGATGTTCGTCACAGGGCACCCTTTAAAGGCTCTCATTATTCAGCCGGCGGCAGGTGTTTTTTGCTTAGTTTTTTTACTCGCTGCGATTTTTGCTTTACATTGTGCCGTTTTTGGGATAGATTTTGGTTTTCTGCAACGATTTTTCTGCTCAAAAAACGTTTGTTTTCTGTTAGTAGTTGCGTGTTTTGTAATTATTGCCGGATGGATGGTAAATCTGATTAGGACGGTTCTTGAAGATTCCGGAGTCTAAAAATTTTGTTCGTTACGCCTTTCCAATAATGTTGGCTATTTCGCTGTTATGCTTATTGGCAACATCAGGATGCGTTGCCCTTGGTTTTTTGCTGAGTCCGGGGCCCTTCGAAAAAAAGACAACTCCGATTTATGACCTGAAAGCCCAGCAGGACCGTAAGGTGCTGATTTGGATTGAATGTCCTCGTTCGTCGGGTGTGGATTATGATGTTGCGGAAAAACTTGCTTTAGCGTTTCAGCTTACCCTGATCGAAAAAGGGGGCCTTGAAAGCGAAAACGTTATCTTAAACCCGGCAACGGACTCCGGGAATCTTTCACTGGATCTGATGGAGATCGCCCGCTCAAAAAACGCGGGATATCTCTTACTGGTTCAAGTGGACGAATATAGTACAGATTTTTTGCGGGTCCGTGATTATTATTCCGGCGAAATCATAACACGATCTGTTTTGCAGGATACTGACTTGGGAAGCCGTGTCTGGCCGCGTTATCCGGAAGGAAAGATGGTGCAAATTTCGGTTGAAATGGAAACAGGGGGACGTGATGCGTTGGTAAGCCGCCTTGCATCCGCAGCGGCACATTGCACGTTGCGGTATCTGTATCCTTGTGACAAACTGAAATTTAAGCATTCGGATGAGAGAATCTCGATGCAGGAAGCATATGAAATTGAAACCTATTAAGAAAGACATAAATGTACAAAGTCCATGACGATGTAGCTGGATTGCCCGTCTCTTTTTGAGGAGTCGATGGAATGACCCCCCGTAAAAAAAATGATAAGACACAAATGAGTTTTGATTTTGATCAGGATTCTCCGCCTGTACGAAAAAAAGCGCCGAAAAAAACCGCAAAGAGCATAAAGAAGAAAACGACTAAGGCATCTAAGAGAACTACGAAAAGCAAGGATGTTAAAACAACAATGAAAAGTACGAAGCCCCCGTCAAAACCAAAACGCTCTCGCAAAGCCGTCGCGGCTACAGCGGAATCAATGGCTGCCAAACAGAGGGATATCAGTGTCAGTGAGTTTTTTGCCAAAAACCGTCACCTGCTTGGATTTGATAATCCTCGAAAAGCACTTTTGACGACGGTTAAAGAAGCGGTGGATAATTCGCTGGATGCCTGTGAAGAGGCACATATCCTGCCGGACCTGAAAATTATCATCAATCCCGTTGAAAACACGGATAATAAGTTTATCTTAACGGTGCAGGACAACGGCCCCGGAATTGTTCCCAAGCAAGTGCCGAATATTTTCGCACGATTGCTGTACGGCAGCAAATTCCATACGCTCAAGATGAGCCGGGGCCAGCAGGGGATCGGTATCAGCGCCGCCGGAATGTATGGTTTGCTGACAACGGGTGAACCCGTGCAGATCATTACCCGGACCAGCAAGAAGCACCCGGCCCGGCATTATCATGTTCAGATTGATACTACCAAGAACCGGCCCGAGGTCATCAGTGACGAAGAGTGTGAGTTTGAATGGCCGACGGGAACAAGTGTGACCATTACGCTTGAAGGAAAATACCTCAAGGGTAAGCAAAGCGTTGATGAATATATTTCACAGACCGCGATTGCGAATCCGCACTCGACGATCATCTATCAGGCCCCCGGCGGCGAAGTACATGAATATCCACGCCAGAATAAAGAGCTGCCGTTTATACCGATTGAGATCAAGCCGCATCCTTACGGCGTGGAGTTAGGCGTCCTGTTCAAAATGGCCCGTGAAAGTTCGAGCAAAACAATGGCCGAGTTTTTACGAAGTGAGTTTTCAAGGGTCAGTCCACGACTGGGAGCTGAGATTGCCAAAAAGGCCAAACTATCCGCGCGGCTGCGTCCCACGAAGATCACACTAAAGGAAGCCGAACGTTTGCATGAAGCGGTTAATACAACAAAAATCATGTCCCCGCCGACGGACTGTATCGGCCCGATTGGTGAAGAGAAGATGATTGAAGGACTTGCGCGTGTGGTGGAAGCGGACTTCTATTCAAGTTGTACGCGAAAGCCGTCGGTTTATCGCGGCAATCCTTTTATCGTAGAAGCAGCGCTGGCATACGGTTGCAAGGATGCTAAGAACAATAAAAATGGTGACGATAAAGAGCCGCTGATGCGTTTGGTGCGTTTTGCGAATCGGGTTCCGCTGCTGTATCAGCAGTCCGGATGCGCGACGCATAAAGCGGTACTTGATATAAACTGGCGTAATTACGGTCTCAGTCAAAGCAGGGGAGCGCTGCCGTGCGGTCCGATGATGCTGATGGTGCATGTCGCTTCGGTTTGGGTACCGTTTACATCAGAAAGCAAGGAAGCGGTTGCGCATTACCCTGAGATTATTAAAGAACTGAAACTGGCGATTCAGGAATGCGGCCGTAAGCTGGGCATTCATGTACGAAAGCAAAAACGCATCAAGGATGAGCTGGTCAAGCGAGGTTACATTGAGACGTATCTGCCGCATATCGGTCAGGCACTGAAAGATATCCTTGTTTTGAAAGATCCGCAGGTTAATAAAGTTGTGAAAAATTTAACTCATATTCTGGAAAAAACTCGGTCCATGCCTTAATGGAGCATTCATGACACAAGAACTCATTATCAGTATCAGCGGGATGCGGGGCCTGATCGGCGAGAATCTTTTCCCTGAAACGGCGGCCGCATACGGCTCCGCTTTTGGGTCATTTCTAAAGCAGCGTCATTCGGAGAATAAAAAACTTTCTGTCGCGATCGGTCGGGATTCTCGGCCTTCCGGTTCCATGATCTTTTCAGCTGTTGCATCAGGCCTGGCTTCGGTTGGCATCGATGTTATTGATCTGGGTATTTGCTCGACGCCTGCCGTTGGCATTATGCTTCGTCACCTGAATTGTGTCGGCGGCATTGTCATTACGGCCAGTCATAATCCGACTCCGTATAACGGAATCAAACTGCTGCTTGAAAACGGTATTGCACCGTCTAAGGAGTTGGCGGATCAGATTATTCAGATGTATCATCAAAAGCAGTTTACTTTTGTTGGTTCGCTTGATTGCGGCACAGTTAACATAAATGATCAGGCGAATCAGGTGCATCTGGACAAAGTGCTGGCGATTATCAAGAAAGATAAAATTGCTTCAAAGCGTTTCAAGGTCGTTTTGGACAGTGTTAACGGTGCTGGCGGCCCCGAAGCCATCATGTTGCTGGAGATCTTGGGGTGTGAGGTGGTCTGCATGAACACCGAACCAACCGGTGTGTTTGCTCATACACCTGAGCCGACAGCGGAAAACTTAACCTCTCTTTGTCAAAAGGTCGCCGAAACAGGTGCAGATATTGGTCTTGCTCAGGATCCGGATGCGGATCGTCTGGCCATCGTTGATGAAACAGGCAACTATATCGGGGAGGAATTTACGCTGGCATTTACATCGAAGTTTGTTTTTTCGCAGATGAGGGGTTCTGCGGCGGTTAATCTTTCAACCTCTCGCATGATTGATGACATCGCCTTGCAGGCTGGTTGTACAGTGCTTCGCACTCCGGTGGGTGAGGCCAATGTGGCAAATACAATGGTCGAGAACAACTGTGTGATTGGCGGTGAAGGAAATGGCGGAATTATAGATTTGCGTGTCGGCCCCATACGGGACAGTCTGGTGGGAATGGCTTTGGTGCTTGGTCTTCTGACAGAAACGGACAAGACCGTTTCACAACTTGCCGCCGAGGTCGGTGGTTATACGATGTATAAAAGCAAGTATCCTGCGGACAAAACACAGGCCGAAGCGATTATTAATAAGGCAAAAACCATTTTTGCGGATGCAGAGATCAACACCAGTGATGGTTGTCGATTTGATCTGCCGGATGGATGGATTCATATTCGCACCAGCAATACCGAACCGATCATGCGTATCATCATTGAGACCAAAGACCCTGAAACCGCAAACGCTTATACGAAACAAATTGAATCGATTCGATCTGAAGTTCTCGAATCATGACAAAACCGATACTCCTACAAAACAAGAGCATTCAACAAGTCACCTATGTTGGCATGGTGGTCAATATTGGATTAGCGGCTCTCAAGATAGTTTTCGGATTGCTGGTCGGCTCGGTTGCACTGCTGACCGATGGTTTTCATTCATTCTCCGACTTAGCCACCGATGTTGCCGTACTGGTGGGTATTCATTTTGGCTCGAAGGAGCCGGACCATGAACACCCTTACGGACACGGTCGGATAGAAACATTCTCAGCCGCGTTTGTTGCGTTGGTTCTGGTGCTTATCGGATGTGGAATGATCTTTAAGGCCAGCATGGGAATCGCCCGTGTGCATGAAACCAAGGACCATTTCACCCTGTTCGGTATAGTGGTGATTTTAGTGTCATTGGTTTCGGTCTTTGCCAAGGAGTTGATTTATCGCTGGACACGTAACATTGCCGTCAAGACCCACAGTGCGGCCCTTTACGCCAACGCCTGGCACCATCGTTCCGATGCTTTCAGTTCGGTGGCCGTTCTCATCGGAGCCGTCGCTGTTCTATTTGGTTATCCTAACGGAGACGGAATCGCGGCTATTGCCGTTGGATTGATGATTATTTTGGTGGGCGTTAAAGTGATCAACGGTTGCTTGAATGAGTTGACAGAAAGAGCTGTTGACAGAAAGATGGTCCAGCAGATCGAGAAGGTCATCACTTCTGAAAAGCAGATTTTAGATTGGCACAAACTGCGCACCCGCAGTTTAGGGCGTGAGATTTTTATCGATTTACATATTCTGGTTGATCCTGATCTGACCGTGACCGAGGCCCATCGGATTGCCGATAACCTCGAACAATCACTGCATGAACAAATCCCTCAGCCGGTTAATGTGATGGTGCACGTTGAACCGAAAACGTACTAAATGATGTAATCGAGCTTAAGGCATCATGCCAGCAGGCCGTAGTCTTTCAGTGCTTTGTGAAGTATTTCCGCCTTATCTTCTTCCAGTTCCGTCATGGGCAGACGCATCTCATCGGAGGCCATATTCAGCATGGCCATTGCCGCTTTGATCGGGATGGGATTGGTCGCCAGCGAAAGCAGGTTTTTTGAAAGCGTGAAGAGTTTGCGGTGCCATTTGCGTGCAGAAACAAAATCGCCTTCCAAGATCAGATCCGTCATGGCTTTGACGTCTGCGGGAA
>CALETL010000122.1 GCA_937920485.1 uncultured Phycisphaerae bacterium | reverse complement strand
AGATACCGGGGCACAAAGCTCTATTATTACGCCCGGAATGGCCGCAAAACTGGGCCTGCCTTTTGAGGGTGATTTCACAGTTGATGTATGCGGTGTGGGAGGACTGGAACCCAATGTCCCTGGATATAATCTGGATTATGTTAAAATAAATGCACTTGGCGGAGCGATGGAGTTTTCTAACGCATCTTTTGTAATGATTGATCTTTCCTCCCCCGACGGAGGAACGCTGGATGGTGTTTTAGGAATGAATTTCTTCTGGAATCGAAATATTACGGTCTCTCCCAATATATTAGGCACTAGCTTTATCCACGTTTCAGACGTTGTTCCATTTGGTAACGCTGATTTTAATTTTGACGGTAAAGTGGATCTAGCCGACTATTCGATGCTGGCTTCGGCATTTGGAAGTCAATCGCCCGAACCGGAGTATCTTCCTGTCTGCGACCTGTATCTTGATACAAAGATAGATATGGAAGACCTGCAGGCATTTATGGCACACTGGCTTGAGGGCACTGAATTGTTATGCGACATCGCCCCGAACTCCGGAGACGGCAAAGTTGATTTGATCGACTTTTCAGTGTTCAGCCAGACATGGATGGCAACACATACCGATGGCAACTGGAACGCGGATGCGGATTTTGTTCCTACGGACTCTTCTGAAAATATCATTGATCTGGAAGACCTTCAGGTTCTTGCGGAAAACTGGCTTACGGGTACATCTCTGTAAATCAGGATTCAAGTATTGTTAAAACAGTTATCCGCCTTTAGGCGGATTCCATATGTCATGCCGGACTCGATCCGGCATCCAGACATTAATGCACAAAATCTCGGTCGGGAGATTACGGATGACATCTCGCTCATGAAAAGAATATATTAAGCCATCCGCCGTCAGGCAGTTTCCTCAATTTTACTATTTGATTTTTAACTTTTTATTTTTCACGCAATCGTATGCATAATAATCGCGCCTGCGGTGTTTTCCGACAGGGCTGACTTCGGCGGCATCAATAGCAGCTTTTGCCCCTTCGACGCCCAACCGTTCTCCAGAACGATCGACTCAACAACCTCGATCCATTCATCATAAGACGTCACCGGCCCATGATGCACGCTGACAAGCCCATAATTCAAGCTGATCTGGCGTGCCGTTGTCAGATCCGGACACAACGACAAAATCGGAACATCAATACGCACCTTTCCCAGCAGTCGGGATATCATCTCATTTTCGGCCCACACAACGACAAACGCCGCCTCGATCTCATCCAGCATATGGGCCACCGAACGGGCCACCGCTTCGGCGGGCCTGAGATCAGCAGCAATCTCCATCCGTTGACGGGGTTCGTTGAGTTCATCGATAAACTGTTCGGTCGTCGTACAGATATGTGCCAGCGTTTTCACAGACGATACCGGATATTTCCCCACCGCCGTTTCGCCGCTCAGCATGATCGCATCGGCCGATTCGGTCACCGCCGTATATATATCCGTCGCTTCGGCCCGTGTGGGTGAAGCATTCTCGATCATTGATTGCAAAACCTGCGTGGCAACAATCACCGGCTTGGCAAAGTGGTGACACAAATCGATAATACGCTTTTGAACCAGCGGCACCTCCGCCAGATCCATTTCGACACCCAGGTCTCCGCGTGCTACCATAATCGCATCGGTTGCCTGAATGATCGATTCGATGTTCTCCACCGCCAGCGGCTTTTCGATCTTGGCAATAACCCGGATCGGCGAACCCTTTTTCTCTAGATACTCTTTCAGGGATAATATTTCCTCGGCCCGCTGAACAAAGCTCAGAGACAGATAATCAAGCCCATTCTCGATCGCCCAGTCCACGCACTTCCAATCCTTTTCCGTAATCGCCGGCACCGACAGTTGCGTATCCGGCAGATTCATACCCTTGCGGCTGGAAAGCGGCCCGCCGACAAGCACCTTGCATCGCAGCTGATCCGGCTTCTTATCGACCACACCCAAAACAAGCTGCCCGTCATCCAGCAGAATCCGCTGACCCACCTGCACATCATCCACCAGATCCGCAAACGATGTTGAAAAACATTTAGCATTCCCGGTTTCGGTTCCCACAGCGATGGCCACTTCCGAACCGGTCTTCAAAAGCGTATCCGGCTCTATGGTTCCAATACGAATTTTCGGCCCGCACAGATCCCCAAGCACGGAGATCGTATAAGGCAGCTCAGAGCGGGCTTTATTGATCTTTTCCAGCAGAGAAAGATGGTCATCAAACGTCCCATGCGAAAAATTCAGCCGAAAAGTCGAAACCCCCGCATCCAGAAGCTGCTGTATCATCTCCAGAGAATCCGACGCCGGCCCCAAAGTCGAAACTATCGTCGTTTTATTGTTCATTTTCTATCCCCTTTGTTTAAGTCCCCTCATCATAATCCGCCATGGACGTTTGGTCAATGTTTCAATATTTGGTCTGAAAGACCTATCTGTTATCGTCTTTCAACCCACTTCATTTTATGGGTAATAAACCATTATGGCTTATTTGTTTTTTCCGGAGTTTCAGATTCGTTGATAACTTCGTTCCGCAACCACTTCCCAACCAGTTGTCTATATCTGAAAGGAAATTGATGACCTGTGTCTTTCATAAAATGGAGTGTTACCTCTGCGTTAACCCACTCGGAAGAATCTGAAATCATCTGAGCCTGCCTAATCAGGATGTTGCGTTGCGGGTCTTTCCTGTCTCCGACCAGCAACAGGAATCTGCTCTTGTCCAACGCTCTTTTATGAAGTCCATTGAGATACCAGTACCCGCTGTCGACCAATCCAAAATTCCTGAAATGATTAAGCACAAACTCATCCTGACACGAAACAAGCATTGCAATCGTGTATGCACCATTGGAGAATCCCACCATCGCACTCTTGTCGCTGTCTATATTCGGCACCAACTCAAATAACTTCCCTAACATCGTACTATAAGCCTTTGATATCACTGGATAATCATCAAAGCTTACGATCATTCCACCAAACATCTCCTCTTTGTCAACTGACTTCTTGAACAAGGGCAGACTTGCCAGTATCCATCCCTTGCTTCCTGCAATCTCATGGGCAACGCTAATGTTCCCGTTTTTCCCTCCATCTCTGCCTTTCAAGTACACCAGCAGTGGGTAGCTCTTCTCCGGATTATAATCGTCAGGTAACCGAACTGTCATGCAGGGCGATACATCTTCTCCCGAAACAATGCTGTAGAGAGTTTTTGGCAGAGTTTCCTTTGGAAACGTAATTTCGG
>CALETL010000121.1 GCA_937920485.1 uncultured Phycisphaerae bacterium | reverse complement strand
TTTTTTAATTTTTTTTCTCCTTCCCAAATATGTCTTTGAATCAACGTATTTAATGGTTTTTCACTGTCACAATGAAGCGATTGTCAAAGAGCTCGATTTAGAAAGTTTAAATATTTTTAACTCAAACGGCACTTAGAATGCAAATCCTGCTTTGTTGCTTTCAGAGAGAACTTTACATTGATAAAGAATTGGTGTATTGAGGGTGTCGAAACTGAATGTCCACAACAACTTAACATGCTCATATCCGGCTTGTGGATGTCATTTTTTATCAAGCATGAAGTGTTTTTTTGACGATAAACGTGTATAATAGTTTGCAATGGAATGTAAACCTAAGAAAATGATCGAAAGGAGGTGATTACACTATGGCAAAGAAAAAAGCTAAAAAGAAAGTAGCTAAGAAGAAAAAAGCAACTAAGAAAAAAGCTAAAAAGAAAGTAGCAAAGAAGAAAAAAGCTAAGAAGAAAGTAGCTAAGAAGAAAGTAGCTAAGAAGAAAAAAGCTAAAAAGAAAAAAGCCACAAAAAAGAAAGCCACGAAAAAGAAATAGTTGTGTGAGTTTTAACTCCACAAAGTGGCAACAAAAGGGAGGCCTCTCATCCACATCGAGGCCTTCCTTTTTTATTGCCCATTAAGCACGCGTTTGGAGCGGAGAATGTGGTGGTAATGCTGTGCGAAACGATGGGCTTCATCCCGAATAGTCTGAATGAGTTTGCGAGCGGAATCATTGGGGGGCAGTTTGAGCGGTTTTTCCTGTCCATGAATATAGATGATCTCTTCTTTTTTCGCAATGGAGGCCAATTGCGGAATCGGAGCATCCATTTGAGCAAACACTTCCTCAACGGCATGCAACTGCCCGATACCCCCATCAATCAGTACCAAATCCGGCCAAAGTTCCTCTCCTGCCAATGCCCTTTTATAGCGTCGGGTAACAACTTCCTTCAAACTGGCATAATCGTCCACACCTTTAACTGTTTTGATCTTAAACCGTCGATACCCATCTTTGAAGGGTCTTCCATCTATAAATTGAACCATTGAACCGACGGTTTCGCAACCGGCCAGATGAGCAATGTCAAAGCCCTCAATAATACGAATCGGCTGATCGGTTTTCAGCATCGTTTGCAGCCGGGCTAACGCATCGGTCGGGTCGGCGGCAAAAACTTCCGGTTGAACATTGCCATCAACCGTGCCGCGTTTATCGAGATTCTCGATAAGATGAATACGGTCGCGATACATCGCCGCCATTTCAAAATCCATCTGCTCAGAGGCCTCGTCCATCTGTTTTTTCAGCCGCCGCAGCACAGTAGAACGTTTAGACTTGAGAAATCTGATCAGGTCTTTGATCTGGGCCTTATAGTCCTGTTTGGAAACTTTGCCCGCACAGGGGGCGGTACATTGCTTAATGCTGTGCAGGATGCAGGGACGGAAGAATCGGCGTTTATCGTCTTTCGTATGGATGTCCAGTTTGCAGGTTCTAAAACGATATATTTTCTGAAGCACCACCAGTACCTGACGCAATTCCTTGACATTGGTAAAAGGGCCGAACAACCGGTTCTTGCTGTCTTGGGGATTGCGTGTGATATAGACACCGGGAAACTCCTGCCGGGTTGTGACCTCCAGATAGGGAAACGTCTTGGCATCTTTCAGATCGGAATTATAAGGCGGGTGGATATCTTTGATCAGCCGGGCTTCCTGCAGGATTGCCTCAACCTCGCTTTCTGTTTGCAGAAATTCCACAGCAGCAGTTTTGTTGATCATATCCAGGATCCATGGACCGCGGCTTTCGGCCAGATTGGCTCCGGGCTGAAAATAGCTGGCCACGCGGCTGCGCAGATTCTTCGCCTTGCCGATATACAGCACTTTATCATCTGCATCCTTCATGAAATACAGACCGGGTACTGCGGGAAAGTCTCGAATCGCCTCGCGAATATCCTCAAGCGTCTTTTTGGAAATTGACTTTGCCATGATATGTATTGTACCAAAATTTCAGGCGGAAAACAAAAACGCTATACGGTTTCTGACTTAAAATTCTCTTGATTTTCAGGCATATATACGATACCCAATGATTTGGTTTGTTAACAATGAGCTATTCCAGAAAGCGGGATTTATGAAATTGACGCGAAAAATCAGAAAGAAAGTAACGGTTGACCTGTTACGGTTTGGCCAGTATCTCGCAACACGGGGCAGCTATCGCACAGTCGAACGGCTCAGAACGGTAATGCACCTGTTTTTTCGGACATGCCTGCCCTTAAGGTGTCGGCTTCGGACGAATATTCGCTGTGCGGGACTGGAATCGGACGGCTTAGTCGATGCGTATTTTGAGCGTGGTATTGACCAGATGACCATGCTGGCACATGCTTTTCGGAACGACTTTGACATCAAGATGTTGGAAGAGCAATTTCGATTTGACGAAACTTTCAGCATTCTGGAACAGACATATGCCCAAGGCAAAGGGGTTATTACGATTGCGCCTCATATTTCCGGCTACCCGATTTACGGTGCCATTGTTTCGTCCCGAATCCCCTGTACTATTTATATGCGGCGAAATCAGGATCCTCGTAAGATGAAGATCACTGAAACGGTTGGCAAATCTTCAAGCGCGGAATTGATCTCAGCGCCTGTCGGTGCGACAAAGGCCCAGCGACTGCAGGTGTCAATTGATGCCCTGCGTCAAGGTAAGATGATCTTTCTGACACCCGATACACCGCGTAAACCTAATGACGGAGTCGCAGTAAACATTCTGGGCAAAACCGCGCACTTCCCCACCGGTGTTTTCATTATGTCTCTACGAACCGGAGCGCCGGTTGTGCCGGTCTGGTGGCATTGGAAAGAGGGGTTCTACCATGTCAGCTACGGCCAGCCGATTGAGTTGGAACGAGGCGGCAACCTGAGAGAAAAAGCCAAGGCAGCTGTGGAACAATGGGGCGGCGATGTTGACGCCTTTATTCGCCAACATCCCGACATGTGGTGGAACTGGCTGGATAAACGCTGGACAAAAATCCTTCGAGAAGGGTCTCTCTGATCAATTCGTCTCTTTGACTCTCAGAAGATTAATACACTAATGTTTCAACTTCGATGTCTTTTTGAACATCATGCCAGGATTTTGTTTCAACCCATCCCCATGCTTTTGCCGTAGCCACTTTTACCCCTATCGCAAGTTTTTGGCTAATATCCGCGGTCTGAGACACAGAAACATATCCGGCCAATAGATAATCTCCGCAACCAACTGTATGAACGGTTGAACGGTGTGTTTTTGTCCTGCAATACACGGCTTTGTCCTTCGTTACCGCAATAGCCCCGTCTTGTCCCAAACTCACAATGATAATTTTAACCCGG
>CALETL010000120.1 GCA_937920485.1 uncultured Phycisphaerae bacterium | reverse complement strand
CTTTGGATTTTTTCCTGCTGCTGATCATTTTGTATTTCGGATTCAGACACCGCCATATTGCGATTAAAGCCCTGGCTCTTTTACAGATCATTTTCTTGCTTTACTTCGAGTTTTTCCTGATTCAAGACAAACAGGACACTTCGACACTGTATTGCGATCATCTTACGCTTGTCATGGTCTTGATTGTTTCCATTGTCGGCTCGCTTATCTGCTTTCAGGCCATCGCTTACATGAAAAATCACGAGGAACACCTCCGATTGAACAGATCCAGACAACACCAGTTCTTCTTTGTGATGATGCTGTTTTTGAGTGCCATGAACGGTTTGGTGCTCTCCAATGATATGCTTATTTTCTACTTTTTCTTTGAACTGACCACACTGTGCTCGTTTCTTCTTATTGCCCATGACGGCACCAAAGAGGCCGTAAAAAACGCATTGCGCGCCCTGTGGATGAACAGTCTGGGGGGCGCAGCCTTCATCTTGGCTCTGCTCGGCATTTATCGTGAGACGGGTATCCTTGAGCTGCAGCGCGTGATAATTTACGGCAACATCGATGCCGGTGTTTATCTTCTTTCGCTGGCCCTGCTTTGCTTTGCGGCCTTTACAAAATCCGCTCAATTTCCCTTCCAGAGCTGGCTGTTAGGTGCGATGGTTGCCCCCACGCCGGTATCAGCGCTGTTGCACTCGAGCACGATGGTCAAAGTCGGCGTTTATCTGGTTTTACGGCTGGCTCCGGCGATGAACGGTACCTTTTTGAGCCACTGCGTCGCTGTTTTCGGCGGATTCACATTTCTATCCGCTGCCGCACTGGCTGTCGGTCAAAGCAACGGAAAAAAGGTTTTAGCGTATTCCACCATCAGTAACCTGGGCCTCATCTTCGCCTGCGCCGGATTGAATTCCCCGCAAGCCATAATTGCCGGAATACTTTTGATGGTTTTCCACGCCACCATTAAAGCCCTCCTGTTTCTGTGCGTGGGCAGCATTGAGCAGCACATCGCCAGTCGTGATATCGAGGACATGCGGGGGTTGTACGCCACCATGCCGCTGACAGCGCTCATCACCGTTATGGGCGTCATCATGATGATCATGCCGCCTTTCGGCGTGCTCTTGGGTAAATGGATGGCGATAGAGGCCGCTGCCCGCAACCTCTATGTTGTCATTATGATTGCGCTCGGAAGTGCCTTAACAGTTATGTATTGGGCCCGCTGGGCCGGGACGGTGATGAGCGATCCGTTTGCCGGCAGATTTAAACTGGAGCGTCAGCCATTGCTAACCTGGGGCGCTCTGGGCACATTATGTCTGGTTGCAGGCATATCGAGCGTTGCGGCACCCTGGCTTTATGTGTGGTTGGCACTGCCGGCATTGAATGCGGGATATTCTGTGCCCTTTATAGCGAAGCGCGGCATTTTAGAAAATGCGGCCGGCGCTTTTGCCGTTTTCCCGTTAAGTATGGTCGCGATCCTCGGATTCGTCGTTGCCATTATGGCTGTTAAAAAAGCTGCCGGGGCGCGTGTCGTTGCGCCTTATATGAGCGGCATACAGACGCATGCGCCGGGTGTATTCATAGGCCCCATGAACCTTTTGGTCAAAGCCGAGGCCAAAAACTATTATCTGGCCTCCATTTTCGGCGAGCCGCGGCTGACAACCTGGATTAATCTCGGCGCAGGAGTGCTTCTCACGCTGATTGTGGGAGGTGCGCTATGACAGACACGGCGGTGTTTATTTTCATCGGACTCATCGCCGGACCGCTGCTGGGTGGATTGGTCAGCGGCCTGGACCGAATTGTGACGGCCCGTCTGCAGTCACGCATCGGACCACCGCTTTGGCAGCCCTTTTACGATGTGGTCAAACTCTGGGGGAAGGAAAAAACAGTCGTAAACGTTTGGCAAGCATTTTGCGCCTACTGTTACGTGGCGGCAACCTCCATCGCATTGGTTCTTTTTTTTCTCAAGTCGGACCTGCTGTTAATCCTATTCACGCAGGCCGTCGGCGCCGTCTTTCTAGTGGTCGGCGCGCTTGCTTCCACCTCACCCTTCAGCCAGGTGGGGGCGCACCGCGAGCTTCTGCAGATTCTGTCCTATGAACCGCTGCTGGTTTTTGTCGCCGTTGGAATTTACCTTGAAACCGGCAGCTTCAAAATTGCAGGACTCGACACCTGGAACGAACCGCTTCTGATGAAGCTGCCTTTTTTATTTGTGGTTCTCGGATATGCGCTGACCATCAAGCTTCGCAAGTCGCCGTTTGATCTATCCACTTCTCATCACGCCCATCAAGAACTCGTCAAGGGCCTGCTCACGGATTATTCGGGTCCTTTTTTGGCCCTTACCGAGATCGGTCATTGGTATGAAACGGTATTGATGCTGGGTTTTTGTTCACTGTTCTGGGCCAACAACTGGATCGCGATGATGGTTCTGATTCTGACGACTTATTTTTTGGAAGTTCTGATTGACAATGTCTCGGCGCGCATGAACTGGCGCTGGATGCTCGGTTACGTCTGGGCGATGGGGCTGACATTGTCTGTGGTGAATCTTATCTGGTTGTACGTCGGCTAGGAGGCGACGGTATGTTTAAGAAACTTATCCAAAAGGCGCGCGTCAAGTCACCCTGGCTGCTGCATTATGATTGCAGCAGCTGCAACGGATGCGATATCGAAGTGCTGGCGTGTCTGACACCGGTATATGATATTGAACGCTTCGGCATCATCAATGTCGGCAACCCCATGCATGCCGATATTCTGCTTGTCACCGGTACGGTGAATTACCGCAGCCGGAAGGTGCTGCTCAATTTGTTCAACCAGATGCCGGATCCCAAGCTGGTTGTGGCCATCGGTACCTGTGCGTTGTCGGGCGGCATTTTCAGGGAAGCTTACAACGTGATCGGCGGTGTAGACAAGGTAATTGCGGTGGACGTTTATGTGACGGGATGCCCGGCTAAACCGGAGGCCATCATCGACGGTGTAACGCTCGGATTAAATCGGTTCACCCAGAGAAAAGAAGGAAAGAAAGCCCATGCGAGATGAAGTGATATCCGTCAGTCCTGATAATTTGGTGGGTGCGGTTGCCAAACTAAAAGTGGAAGGATACCGGTTCGTTACACTGTCCTGTATGCAAGGCGATGTGAACACGGTCGTTATCCTCTATCATTTCGATAAAGATCTCGTGCTGAAGCATTTGCGAGTGCGCGTTCCCGCAGATGGCCCGCTGCCGAGTATCACCGCGGTATATTTTGCCGCTTTTCTGGTGGAAAATGAAATCCAGGATCTTTTCGGCCTGCGTTTCAGCGGGCTGGCCGTAGATTACGAGCGCACCCTCTATTTAGACGGGGGGGAAGTCAAGGTAACGCCGTTTTGCAAGTATACCGTGGCAAAGATACAGGGTGACGAAGCCAAATCGCTTCCGGCATCTGCGGATCGACACAGCACAGGAGGGAGTTGAATGCTGAAAACCGTTATCCCGTTCGGGCCCCAGCATCCGGTTTTGCCGGAACCATTGCATTTGCAACTCACGGTGGAAGACGAAGTCATCACGGAGGCCATTCCGGCCCTGGGCTTCGTTCATCGGGGGCTTGAAATGCTGGCCCATATCCGTGATTTTCACCAGGTGACCCAGGTGGTCGAGCGCGTCTGTGGAATTTGCTCGATGATCCATGCCATGTGTTACTGCCAGGGCATTGAAGCGATAATGGGGATTGAAGTGCCGCCGCGTGCAACGTTTCTGCGCACCATCTGGTCCGAACTGCACCGGATGCACAGTCATCTTTTGTGGCTCGGACTGTTTGCCGACAGCTTCGGCTTTGAAAGCCTCTTTATGCAATTATGGAAAATCCGCGAAAAGGTCCTTGATCTCAATGAAGCCACCACCGGAAACAGAATTATTGTCTCCGTCAATCTTATCGGCGGCGTGCGACGGGATTTGGCCCCCGAACAAATAAGCTGGATACTTGCAGAACTGGCGGAGGTCGAACAGGATATCAACCGACTCGGATCCACCCTGCTGACAGACTATACCGTAAAAAAGCGCACCGTCGGCAAGGGCGTCATCACCAAAGACAAGGCATTTGAATTAGGTTTAGCCGGGCCCACGCTGCGCGCCAGCGGCGTCTGCCAGGATATGCGCATGTTGGGCTATGCGGCCTTTGATGAGCTCGACTTCGAGCCGGTGGTGGAAACCGAGGGAGACTGCCATGCCCGCAGCAAGGTCCGCTTTCGCGAAGTACGGCAGAGCATTGACCTGATTCGTCAGGCGTTATCCAGGATTGCCCAAAGCGAGATACGGACTAAAGTTAAAGGGCGCCCTCAAGGCGAAACGGTATGCAGGGTCGAACAGCCCCGGGGCGAACTGTTTTACTATATCAAAGCCGATGGAACCAAAAATTTGGAGCGGTTGCGAATCAGAACCCCGACATTTGCCAACATACCGGCACTGCTGAGCATATTGCCGGGTATGTGGCTGTCGGATGTGCCGGTAGCGGTGCTGTCTATCGATCCGTGCATCAGTTGCACCGAGCGCTAAATTGAGACGCAGGAAATTGTAGCATGTTCAAAATGACGCCGAATGTACTTCGAAATTTATTCTTCCCAAAAGCCACCCGACGGTATCCCCGGGAGGTGCGAGCGCCGTTTGAAAATGTGCGCGGCGCACTGCTGATCGATATTGAGAAGTGCACCTTCTGCAGCGCCTGCGCCCTGAAATGCCCTTCGCAATGCATCGCGGTGGATAAAAAAGCAGCCACCTGGAGTTATGATCCTTTCGCCTGCGTCTTTTGCGGCATCTGTGTGGAAATCTGTCCG
>CALETL010000119.1 GCA_937920485.1 uncultured Phycisphaerae bacterium | reverse complement strand
AGCTATGCCGAAGGCATTCCAAAATCTTGACTTACAAAAACATACTTTTGTGTCTCTTGCATCCTTAGCGACATTTGCGTTAAAAAATCCGCGTGTTGAGCAAAGCGGCGGTTACCTTTTTTGAACAAACGAACCCATTTTTGTAATCGGATAAATCACCCTAAGCGATTTCTCAACAACTGGTTACTGATAACTGATGACTGAAAACTGACAAAAAACGAACCCAAACGAACCCAAATTGATGTTGCCGGTACTCCAAACCCGAAACAGCGAAGGTGGAGGCAGGGGGTTCAGCGCATAAAAAAGCACGGGCTTGCGATCGCCCGTGCGTTTCTAAAAATATTTTCCGGCGGTCGCCCTCGAATCCTCCGGGGCCGTCCCAGCAAGGTTCTCTCCCTAGCTCTCTCCCATCCTTGGTACCAGCTCCATCCTATTAACTCTATCTACGCCCCGGCGGGCGGGACGGTTCACATTAAATATCGCCACCTGCGGCCTATCTGTGAAATTGTGAGTTCCCAGGCACGTGGAAATTGCGGGTTTTCTGGATTTTTAATGGATATTTTTGGGTATCGAAAAAATATTTTCAGCCCCTGCGGACTCGATCAAACTGCACATAAGCCCTTTATTGAAAGGCAATTACATAACAACGCCCTATAATAAACGCGATATCAGCACAGAAAAAATCAAAAAATCTTTAAATTTTTCCCATAATAATTAAAACCAAACGGTCTCAATGTACGTTATATTATATAGCGAAGGCCCTGATATAATAATAATGACTTTTTCATCACCCTCCTCCGAAGCCAGGCGGCGTTACGACGTGTCTGGCTTTTTTTATGCGCATGCTTCTATCGCTCCGTAGGCAGAAATTGTCTTCAGTTCAGCACAAAACCCGTTTAATTTCCGTAGATTCCCTGTATAATCATACCGGAAACAATGGATTTACGGGAGATTGACAGGTGCCGCATTTGAACTCAATAGACGAACAGCATAAGGCATACCGCCGCCCCTGGCTGCTTGGCTTAGTGATTTGCCTTTGTATGCTTGTGATGATAAGTTTTGCCACGGCGATGCTTTTTGCGGGAGAAGATCCCGGTTCTGACAATGAATACACCCAGGCACAGCTTTTGGAGGATACGCTGGGTGTGGCCCACGACGAAATAATTATGCTGATCATCTCGCTGGTCGTGGTCATCCAGGTCACCGCCAGTTTCAAATTCATCCGACAGCTTCCGCACTGGTATTTTCTTTTGTGCAGTTTTGCCGCGGTGGCCCTCAGCGCGTTCTTCACTGTTACTGAGAGCTTTGTCTTCACTGAGCAGTTTAATTATCTTGAGCATCTTTCATTCATGGCCGGCGCGATTCTGCTGGCTATCTGGTGCGGCTTGGTGTTCGGATTTAAAAAGCGGGAGGACATCTGATGCACCCTGTGGCATACATCGAGATCGTTTCTGCATTGGCGTGTCTGGTCGCGATCGCTTTTTTGATCCGCGGCTGGAAACGCTCCGGCTTTTTGCCTGCGATACCGATCCTTTTGCTGATCCTGCTTGCACTGATGATGTTTTACGGCATCGCTCTTTTTCTGGAGTGGTCAGGTTTCGCGGAAAGATATCACTGGCATTTCATTGAAGATTTCGCGAGCATTTTCATTCCATTTATCTGGGCCTTTGTCTTTTATGCGATTGTCAAGAATGCTGTTGAAGAGAATCTCAATGCCAGCCGGGAACATTTCCAGAACCTTGTCGAGTCCACCAGCGACTGGACCTGGGAGGTCGATGCGAAGGGACGTTACACCTATGTCAGTCCGCAGGTTCAGTCCATTCTGGGTTATACAGCCAAAGAGATCATCGGCAAAACACCATTTGACCTGATGGCTCCCGAAGAGGCCAAGCGTGTTTCAGCGATCTTTGCCGATATCCTTGAAAAAAAGGAGCCATTTCAAAATCTGGAAAATATTAACCTGCACAAAGACGGCCATGAAGTGATCCTCGAAACGAACGGGGTTCCGGTTTTCGATAAAAAAAGAAACCTGACTGGGTATCGCGGTGTGGATCGTGATATCACTGGCCGGTTGGAAGCAGAACGGCTGCAAAAACAGCAGCAGGAAGAACTGGACAGTGTGTTCCGGGCCTCTCCGACGGGAGTTGGCCTTGTGCGGGATCGCAAACTGATTCGAGGTAATGCACGTTTTTTTGAGGTCACCGGCTATCCGGAAGAAGAACTGACCGGCATGGATCCGCGCCGGCTTTATCGATCGGAGCAGGACTACAGGGCTGTCGGAGCGAAATATATCGAAGCACTGACCAAGGGCTTTGTCCGGGCCGAAACGCAGTTTGTCCGCAAGGATCAGGCGGTTATTGACGTGGTTGTTTACATCTCGCCGCTGGACAGGGAGAATGCGGACAAAGGGTTCGTGGTGGTCATTCAGGACGTCACCGAGTTTAAGGCTGCACGCCAGCAGGCCATGGAAGAAAAGACCAAGGCCCAGTTGTATCTGGACGTGGCCGGGGTGATGATCGTGGTGCTGGATATCAACGGCCGTGTCAAGCTGATCAATAAGAAGGGCTGTGAGATTCTGGAGTGCGGTGCCGAACAGATCGAAGGCGCCGATTGGTTTAAGACTTTTTTGCCTGCTTCTTATCAGCAGATTACGTGGAATGCCTTTGAACGGATTATCAGAGGTGAAGAGAAATCCGTAGAGTATTTCGAGAATCCCGTTCGCACATACAGTGGCACCGAAAAGCTGATGGCCTGGCACAATAGGGTTTTGCGAGACGAATCCGGAAAGATTGTCGGGGTTATCAGTTCCGGCGAAGATATTACCGAAGCACGTGCGGCGGAAAAAGCTGTTCGTGAAAGCGGCCAGCGGCTTCGTATGGCCCTGTCGGCCGCGCAGACCGGAACCTGGCAATGGAAGGCCGCCACTCATCAGGAAACCCGCGACGTCAACCTCAATGCGCTGCTGGGACTGGAAGCGGTTGAAACCACGCAGGACGGGGAGGAGTTTTATACCTATGTGCATCCGGAGGACCGTGATGCGGTGCGGGAGGCATTTAACCAGGCCGTGCACGGGACGGGTGACTATCTGACACGGTTTCGGATTGTGCGGGCCGACGGACAAACCCGCTGGGTGCTGGATCAGGGCAAGCCGTTCTTTGACTTTAACGGGAAACTGGAATATGTGACCGGCGCGATCGTGGATATTACCGAACAGGTCGAATACCAGCAGCGATACCAGAATATTATCGATTCGGCTCCGATCGGAATCCTGACGTACGAACTGGATGCCGATGACCGCCTGGTGCTGACCGGATCCAACGAGGCCGCCAATGCCATTTTAGGTGTCAATTTCTCCGTCTCGACGGGCAAAACGATCGAAGAGGTTTTTCCTGAGCTTGCCAGCACATCATTACCCGATGAATACCGCCGCATTTGTAAAAATGGCGGGACGTATCACGGAGACAATTTTGAATATCGCGATGCACGTGTTAGTGGATTGTATGAGTTTGACGCTTTCAGAACCTCACCAGGCAGCATAGCGGTCACCTTTACAGATGTCACCGAACGCAAGCGAGCAGAGAATACATTACGTCAGGTTGAAAAGCGAAGGGAACTTGCGCTGCAGGGTGGCGATTTGGGGACGTGGGACTGGAACTTCGTAACAGAAAAGGTGATCTACGATGAGCGGTGGGTCTCAATGCTGGGGTATACGCTGGATGAACTCGGACAGGATTACACCACGTGGGAGCGATTGGTTCATCCCGACGACCTGCTCGAAACAGTACGGGTCCTGAATCTGCATTTGGAAGGAAAAACGGATTCATACGAGGCCGAAACACGCCTTAAGCATAAATCAGGTCAGTGGGTATGGGTTCTCACCAAAGGACAAGTTATCGAACGTGATGCTGACGGCAAACCCCTTCGCGCGTGCGGGACGCATCAGGATATCACCGAACGGAAGCAGGCCGAGCAGAAACTTCGTGATAGTGAGGCCTATCTGTCCGGCATTGTCCGGCTGGCTCCGATCGGGATCAGTGTGATGAAGGATCGTGTCTATGTGAGTGTCAATGACCGTTACTCTGAAATCACCGGTTACGGCAAAGATGAATTGATCGGGCAGACAAACCGTATGATGTACGAATTGGATGCTGACTACGCCGCCGTTAGTCAGAAAATTCACGGACAAATCCGTGACAATGGAATCACCAATATCGAGACGCAGATTCGCCGAAAAAACGGAACTCCGGCCTATATTCTTGTTTCCGGAATCCCACTGGATCCGGACAATTTGGACAAGGGGATATTGTTTGCCGGGTTGGACATAACCGAGCGGCATCAAGCCCAGCAACAGCTTAAGTTTACGCAGTTTGCGATTGACCATGCCGGCGATGCGGCCTACTGGATGGGTCCGGATGCGAAGTTTACCTATGTCAATGAGTTGGCCTGTCAATCTCTGGGTTATACTCGAGAGGAATTGTTGTCGATGGCCGTACCCGATATTGATCCCGATTTTCCTGCCGACATCTGGCCGGACCATTGGAACGAGATGAGACAGAAACAGTCGATGCGGTTTGAATCACACCACAAGAAAAAAGACGGTACGGTTTTCCCCGTTGAGATCACCTCGAATTTTGTTACATACGATAACCAAGAGTACATTTGTGCCTTTGCCCGGGACATCACCGAGCGCAAGGTCGCCGAGCAGGAACGTGAAGTGCTGATGCAGCAGTTAAAGGAGCGAAATGACGAACTGCAAAGTATTGTGTTTACCGCAGCACACGATCTGCGCAGCCCGCTGGTGAACATAGCCGGCTTTACCGGCGAACTGGAAAAGTCGCTGCGGCAACTGGAAGAACTACTGGATGCTCAGCGACTTGGAAAGCAGGCCGTCGAAAAGATCGATTACCTGTTTAAGACTGATATTGCCGAATCGATGGGCTTCATCCGGTTTGGCAGCCAGCATATGGATATGCTGCTCAACGGCCTGATGCGTCTGAGTATGGTCGGATCGGTCCCGATCGAACTTTCTCCGGTGGATATGGAAGAGGTATTCGATGGTATTATTGAGGGCCTGCAGTACCAGATTAATGAAAACATTGTCGATATTTCTGTTCCGAACGACCTGCCGGACTGCATTGGCGATTTCACCATGCTGACACAAATCTTTAGCAACCTGATTGACAATGCCATCAAATACTGCCATCCCGAACGCGATGCCATTGTCGAGATCGGCGCTTCGATACAGGATGATATGGTTAAATACACTGTGACCGATAACGGCATCGGGATCGAATCAGCTCATCTTGAGAAAGTCTTTGAGTTGTTCCATCGGCTCGATTCAAGGCAGGAGAAAGAAGGCCAGGGATTGGGGCTGCCCATTGTTCGACGTATACTGGACCGGCTGGGCGGCAGCGCTCGGATCGAATCAGTATCCGGATTGGGCACCACCGTTCATGTGCGTCTGCCCAGAGCGTGACCGGTGTTCCCGGGTAACGCCCTATAAATATGATACCACTTCTCATGGTATTTATGAAAAGCACATTTCCGAACTTCACAAACCGATCGGATACGAATAAAAACCGCTGGACGTTGCCGTTGCCTGTGGTATACTTCTGCGCAGTGAATGTAAGAACATTTTTCCTTTTTGTGTGGAGAGTAGATTGTGGCAAAGGTACTGATCGTCGGGGCTGGCGGGGTTGGCAATGTGGTCGTGCATAAATGTGCGCAGGTGGCCGAGGTTTTTGACGAAATCGTGCTGGCCAGCCGGACCAGGAGCAAGTGTGATGCGATTGCTGAGAAGGTGTCGCGATCGATTGTGACCGAGCAGGTCGATGCCGATGATGTCGACCAGATGGTTTCGCTGATTAAA
>CALETL010000118.1 GCA_937920485.1 uncultured Phycisphaerae bacterium | reverse complement strand
ATATTAGTGGTATTTTCTTCGAGCAGCAGTGTTTTCACAGGCCTCTTTGACAGATTGTTCAGACAGCAAAAAGTTAACGTACCTGCCTGAGGATTATTTTATCACCCTTTTGGAACTCGACCTCGGTCCGAGTGATCCTGCTGATAGTGTACCCGTCCACAACATCCCCGATGCCATAAACCTGATTCGAAATGATCGCCGACGGCGATGTCTCATTATAAACGATTCCGCTGACGCCCAGTTTTTGAGGTATTTGAATCGGTATTTTACCCATCGAAAAAACATCAATACCAAAAACAGAAACAAAAAAGATGACCCATACGATCAGATTGCCGCTCAGCAGTGCAGAAAACCTGCCCTTGGAGAATTTCCATCCGGACCGCTTCCGGGTTGGATTCGATCCTGCATCGCCATCCATTCCGGACATCGGATTTTGTCTTAAATAAGCTAATGGCATCGTTTTATCGACTCAATAATCGCTCTTCGTATCCTACATATCGACGTGAATACCAAAGCTGATAACCTGAAAAAGCGATTTTCTATGCAAATTCAGCGGATCTCTCAACGTCAGGTCCTATAAATAGTTGCAGTTTGTCCGACTAATTCGTGCATGCAGTTATCGGGTTTAATGCGCAGCTAAGCCATTCTTCGCCCATCAGTGCAAAATCAATCAGATTAACCCGGCAGTCTCCGTCAACATCGCCTGTTAATTTATTCGGGCAGTCCGCAATGACATCGCCTTCAAGCCATGTGTAGTAGATATTGGCTGGCGTTACCCGGCTATCCTCCCAAACAACCAGAGAGCCGCTAATCGCCGGATTGGTTTGATTATTGCCATCGGTCGTAATCTGAAATTCTTCCCGTGTGATCAGGTTATATCCGTAAATGTCAAAGTCGCCGTTCCGGTCATCCTGCCAAACAACCAGATGGCCGGAAATGGCCGGGTTCATCTGGGCGGCTGTATCAGAAACTAAAGCAAATTCCACTGGATTAGCCGGATCGGAAATATCGGCCGCATAGATATCAAAATCTCCGTCGCCAAAATCCTCCTGCCAGACAACCCAATCACCCCAAATCGCGGGATTTTCCTGATGAAAATTTGAGGCGGAAAGAAATCGATCCAAAGGGGTTGTTTTCAGCCAAAGGTCGGCAGAAGCAATGTCCCAATCGCCCTGCCAGTCATCCTGCCAGATCAGGCGATTGCGGTAAATGCAGGGAGCTTGCTGATTGGCGTAATATTGGCCCTCATCTGTTAGCTGAACTAGATAAACATCCGGAGCATTGGGATCTGTGGTGTCGGCGACATAAATATCCCAGTCGTTGGCGTCAAATTCATCCTGCCAGGCAACGGTATTGCCATGAATGGCCGGATTCGATTGGTTATTCTCATACGGGCTAATATTATAAGGCAACGGATTATTCACATCGGAAATATCAGATACATAAACATCCCAGTCCTCGAAAGAGTTGTCCTGATAAACAACCCGATCATTCCAGATTGCCGGGTTTTTTTGATCGAGCTCAAGTTTATCGACAATAAAAAACACCGGAGCACCCTGACCGAGAAGACCCACACCGTAAATATCCCAGCCGTTGGCGCCCATATCCTGCTGCCAGACGATTTTTCCATTATCGACATCCGGGCTTTCCTGTATGTTGCCAGTCGTCCAGGCCGGAAAGACTTCAAATGCCGCCGCAAACGGACTCAGGCTCAAAAATACGCTCAATGCGCAGAGTGTCTCTATTTGATGCTTCATCGTTGTTTCTCCTATTCGTTTTCGAGGGTTTCGGTTTCGAGCTGTGCTGCCAATTCCAGCAGTTTTTCCGCAGTTGATGTATTGGCCACACTCTGAGCCGCTTCGTTCAACGGCTGATATGCTTTGTCCAGTTCTCCAATACCGAGATACTGATAGCCCAGCAGGAGTTGATAATCCGAACCAAATGGCTCCTTGTCTGCCGCCGCTTCCAATTGCTCGATCTGTTCGGTCAGAATTGTTTCATCTTTGTAAAGACCGCGTGGATAGTAAACCGTCAGCTCGTCTTCAGGGATCATCGCGATTGCCTCACGTAGCACGCCGGCCGCATGGGCATAATCGCCATTGGCAAACAAAGCCTGGCTGTAGGTAAACGGCAGTATAATATCATCAGGTGACACTAAAACCGCTTCCTGAAATTGAAGGACCGCATCGGCATAGTTTTCCGCTTCAAACAATTCAACCGCACGCGCAAAGCACAGATCAGCAACTGTTTCATATTCGGGCTCATCCACTTTCGATGAATCCGGTTCGCCCATCTCATAATAGGATTGCCCCGAACCGGTAAAACCATCGTCGGAAGTCTCAGAGGAATATGTGTTGTATGTGTTATATGTGTTGTACGTATTGTAGTTCACGTCTTGATAAGGTTCGCTGATTACATTTGTGCCGTACCAGTAATACGGATGGCAGCCATACCAGTAATACCGGCGATACCGATAATAGCTGGGCCAATACCCGCCAAGACTGACATAGATGTACTTGCGGTGATAGCGCGGATAATAATATGACAGACCGTAGTAAGGATAGTAGTCGCTTGGATAGCGACACCAGGAGTGACGATAGCGATACGGCAGATAGGCTACGCGGCCACAACTGGAATTGGACCAGTTGAAAGAGAAGTAAAAACCACTGTGGCTTTTCCATCGCCGACTGCGGCGAACATGTCCAATGTCATGGCGCAGCCGCCGTGTCGAAATATGCGGCCGCGGATTCGAAGCCGTCACGTTGCCCTTCACAACAACATTGTTATTATTGTTGATCACGATCTGCGTATCCGCGCTGCTGCGGGCTCTTGGACGTCGAGTTCGTGTACCTGAACTGCGACGGCCCAGATCGGTCGTTGTAACGGTCGTGGTGTTTGTACTTTCACCAGCCGATGCCCTTGGTCTTCGCGAAACAGCAGTACGTCTACTGCCGGCTGTGGTTCTTGTGCCGGCAACCCTCGTTTCAGTAGAGCCGCTCGAAACAGATGTTCTTGAATTCCTGGACGTTTTAGCTCGGGTCCCGGCTCTTGATCTATCAGTGGGGGCATTATTAGTCGAAACTCGTTTTGACTTTTTACCAGTCCCAATAACTTTTACTCGAGAATCTCTCGTGGTTCTCTTGGCAGACGACGAACTGCGAGTTGCTGTCGAGCGTGTTGTCGTGCGGGGTTCAATTTTACGAGTCACATTGAAAGAAGTCGCTTTTGTAGTCTGACGTTTAGCAGTCGGCGTCGTCTTTTTTTCAGAGCCTCTCGCTGTACTGCCGGGGGTGATTGTCCGAGATGCACGACTGTTGTTGCTTTTTCCGGTCGTTGATGTAGATCTCGTTTTAGCTGAAGAAGAGCGGGTATTCGCCGGTCTGGTGGCAACTTCCACCGTTCGATTCACCGGACGGGACCGGGTTGCCCTGCTGTTGGACGAACTGCTGGCAGTTGATTTGGATGGCGTTGCAGTATTGGAAGTCGTAGACCTGCTCGACTGAGAAGCCGATCGTTGGGTGGATCGGTTCGAAGACTTCGATGCTCGAGTCGATGGAGTAGACTTTCGCGAGTTGCTGGCAACTTCCACCGTTCGGTTCACCGGACGGGATCGGGTTGTCCTGCTGCGAGACGAATTGCCGGCTGTTGATCTGGATGGTGATGTAGTTCTGGGAGCTGAAGATCGATTCGAAGAAGATGAAGCTCTGGATGACCGAGTAGGCCTTTGCGAGGGTGCAGACTGCCTATTGGACCGGGATCGGCTTGAAGAAACCGACTTCCTCGGTGCAGAGGTCCTTTTCGGAGCCGGTGTAGATCTGGACGCTTTTGATGATCTCGATGACCGCGCCTGTTGCGTCGCTTTGGGTGCGGACTTGGTTTGTGAACTTTTTGCGGATTTCGAATTAGATCCTTTTTTACTGCTACGCCCCAATGCCGGAACGATCAGCAATGAAATCAGGAACACAATTGTCGTAATGAGAACAATTTGTTTATTATTTCGCATGTCAAGTCTCCTTTCTCTGACGGCGGAACCGGCTTTCGCCTTTTTCCGCGCGCCATTTTCCTTTTCCCTTGTTTCACAAAGTTGCTTTGCGTCGGAGAATTCTTAACTGCTCATGAGCGTTTATTCACTTTTCGGTACTGCTGCAGGAGAGAGAAATTGATCGAGGACCTTTACGCCGCGCTGGCAGACGCTGATCATCACTTGCTTTTCTTCATCCGTCATATTAATCGAGTCAAAGAGCGCTTTAATTCGCATGCTTCGCTGCTTGAAAATGTTTTCCAGTTCGGTTTTGCCTTTGTCGGTCAGTTCAACATGCGTGATCCGCTGATTTTCCGGGCTGATGGTCTTGGACACGAATCCATGCTTTCGCCAGAGTTTTGTAATTGTCATAGAGACCGTGCTTTCGCTGACATTCGGCCAGGCCTCGGCGATCTGCGTCACAGTCATCTGGCCCCGTTCATTCAGCAAGTGCAGGATCAATGCCTCTCGTTCGGTCAGCGCACCCGCTGGTGCGGCGTCTTCCTGGATCGCGCGGATCATCCGCATCCGCAATGCCAACTCATGTACTGCCTTTTCAAGTTCCGGGCCCATTGCCTGTTCCTCTCCTAATCGAGATTCCCCGTTCACACGCGCCGATGTAATATTTCAAATAGCCGTTCCAAAAAATACTCGCGCGAATCAAACCACCTTAAGGGTACCACTCTACAGTTAACT
>CALETL010000117.1 GCA_937920485.1 uncultured Phycisphaerae bacterium | reverse complement strand
CCGTGAAGGTCACGGGTTAATCATTGCTGCCGTAGAGCCAATCTTCATTGGCAAGTTTGTAATCGACGATCTCTTCGGGCTTGAAATACAGGCCCATTTCATATTCGGCATTTTCCGGGCTGTCGGAGCCGTGAACCAGATTGTAGCCGCGGCAGGCACCGAAGTCGCCGCGGATGGTGCCCGGTTCGGCTTCGTTGCCAAAGGTCGCTCCCATCAGCTTTCGGCTCATGGCGATCACGCCTTCAGCTTCCAGCACCAATACCAGCACCGGCGAAGAGGATAAATAATTGACCACGCCTTCAAAGAAGGGCTTGCCTTTATGGACGGCGTAATGCTTTCGGGCCAGTTCCTGCGGTATCTGCATGAATTTTGCGGCGACCACTTTGAGTCCCTTTTCCTCAAACCGTGTGAGGACCTTTCCCATAAGCTGTCGCTGCACCGCATCCGGCTTAATGATGATCAGTGTTCGCTCAGTCATTGCTGCTGTTTCTCCTGCGAAATTTTATGTCTTGTGAATAAATGACTTACGAACTGCCGGGAATAATGAAGATTTCCACGCGGCGATTTGCTTGGTTTCCTTTTTTGCCGGGCTTGTTGGGTTCGACCGGCCGGTATTCACCATAACCCTTGACCGCCATCCGTTCGGGGGCAATGCCGCTGCCGCTGAGCATTTTTTCCACGCTGATGGCTCTGTGAACCGAAAGATGCCAGTTGGTAGGATGGCTTCTAAGCGTGGATGCTTTTTTGATCGCCATGTCATCGGTATGACCGACGATAACCAAATCGAATTGTTTGGCTTCATCGGAGTTCATAATACCAGCCAGTGCCTTGACCGAATCGACGGCACCTGCCTGAACAACATCACTGCCCGAACCAAACAGCAGGTCGCTTTTGAATTTGAGCATTCCGGTCGCCGCATCAAAATCGACCATGTCGCTGGTTTTCGCGAAGTCCTGCAACAGGATATTCATTTCCGGCGGCAGGACAGTACCACCCTGCATGAGTTGGGTCTGCATCTGAGCGATCATCGCCTTTTTCTTCTCGATATCCGCTTCCAATGCAGCGATCATCGCGTCCTTGGCATCCATGTCGACGCCGACTTTTCCGGAAAGCCCCTGCAGTTCCTGAGATTTCTGCTGCAACTGGCCGTCGCACAGGCCTAACTCATTCTCCAAGTCTTCAATTCGCTGTTGTTGGATGCGATTTTGAGCTTTTAAATCATTATACTGCTGCTGGGTTTCACATCCGGTGGTTAACAGAATTGCCGCACATCCTAAAATCCAAAGAAAACTTTTACTTCTGATCATGACACTGCCCTTTCTAACTGGTCAATCCATTTGTTTTTTTCCGCGTGCCGCGGTTATTATCCATATATTTGTCAGAAGCTACGCTGCTGAAACATCCATTGTTTATTTGCGTTTTTTCTTGGCTTTCTTTTCTTTTTTTGGCTTCTTTTCTTTCTTGGCCTTTTTGGTTTTTGTGCCGCCGCCACCGCCTGACAGGGCTGAGAACATCAGAACCAACAGCAGCAAAACCGCCAATCCGCCGACAATAACCCAGATCAAGCTGACCATATCTGCAATCTCTGTTTCGATGAGCGTCTTAACCAGTGACGGAACAACACCCTGAATCGCCGCGGTCAATACGATTGCCGCCAATATCAGCGCCAACATCGGCAGGAGCATAAGGACACCGAAAATAGCCGTTTTAGAATCTACCGGGGCTACGGCGACCATTTGCGCAGGAGTCGGCATGACAGCGGCAGCTCCCATCGGAGCCGCTTCTTCCGGCGGTTGCACACCGGATCCACCGCCTGCTAATAAATCTTCGGATTCATCCATTAGTCCCACTCCCTCATCCACGGGAAGGTCGGCCCCGCCATTAGCGCCGGTCGGAAGGATGTCATCAAGCACGGCCCCTAAAGAGGTGTCGTCTGCCTGCAATGACAGGTCCAGAAGTCCGGAACCGCTTCCGAAACTTTCCAGGTTTGAATCCGCGTCCAAACTGTCTATATCATCGATATCTGCCGCTTGTGTTTCGGCTTTGGTGTCTTCAGTCAGTTTGTAGGCGTCGCCCGTTCCGCTGAGGATATTGATGCCAACGGTTCCGACATTTGTATCGGCCATTGTCAGGTCACCCATTTGGCTCAGACCAAATCCGCCTTCACTTTCCTTCTGTCCGGGCAGATCCGGTTCAATATTCAAATCATCCGGCCCGCTGCCTTCAGGGCTTTCGCTTTCATACGGCTCAAGCGGTATGTCGGATGTTTCTTCCATTTGGATGTCCACTTCTGAACCCCCGGATTCCAGACCGATAGAACTGACGTCCAGTCCCACGATCTCTTCGGCAAGTGCATCGACATCTTCGATTTTGAATACGGCTTTGCCGGAATCCAGATATTGGCGCAACCGTCCCTCTTTTACAAGATTTTGGACATCCTCTTCGCTTTTGCGAAGTTTGCCCATTACTTCCTGCATGTCATAATATTCTGCCATGAACTCATTCCCAAATTAAAACATATAATTATTGCATTTCACCACCCCGCAACATGTGTCAGGGATTGGTCTTCGCTTTGGTTCTGGCTCAATCCTTTGGCACCGAAAACCGGAGAGCTGTTCGGCGGCTCTCCGCACACCCTATTTCGCCTTAAAAAGCTTATTTAGGCCTATCGGACAATTATAACCACAAAGTGTGGTATTGAAAAGACTTTTTTTCTTCTTTGTCGGCTGAATAAGGGCTTTCCATTACCTAAATCCGCTTAGATTGGGCTGTGATGAAGCCCGGATGCCGATAAAAGGGTTGCAAACGGCATTTTAATGCGATAAGCTGTTGGCCTTATGGTATTTAGCGAGGACACTTATGGCCGATGAAGTCGTACTGCCGCAATTGGGGCAGACAATGAAAGAAGGGACGCTTGCCAGGATATTGGTTGCCGCCGGTGACCGGGTTCGGCAGGGAGAGATTCTGTTTGAGATCGAAACCGATAAGGCAACGCTGGAAATTGAAGCGGAGGCCGAAGGATTTGTCAAGGCAGTCCTGGTTGAGCCGGGCCAGACGGTACCGGTACAAACGCCTTTGCTGATTCTCGGGGATCGGGACGAACAGCTTGACTCTGCCTATCTGACCCAAGTTGCCGACCATGTAAGAGCGGCGGTTACATTTGATTCGCCTGCTAAGCAAATTACGGATGCGACGCTGGAATCGACCGGCCTGTCATTTGCACAGATGCTTCGGGATACAGAGGCCCATGCCCGCTGCGATGGGGTCGAGTCGAAAAAGCCCGAACTGGGGGCTCGTATTCCGCTGAGCCGAATGCAGAAGATCGTGGCCGAAAAAATGGTCTGGTCCAAGCAGAACATTCCATGCTTTCACCTGAATATCCGGGTCGATGTGACGAAATTAGTCCAACTGCGCTCACAGATGAACGGAAAATCTGAAACCAAAATTTCAATGAATGATTTTATTATTCGTGCGCTGACTTTGGGCATTGGGCATTATCCGGTTATGACCGGCCAACTGGCCGAAAATCATATCCAATTGTCAGACAGTATTGATATCGGCTTTGCCATCTCAACCGACGAGGGGGTGGTTGCGCCGATCATCAAGGATTGCGGGGCAAAAACTTTGTCAGAAATCAGCCAGTCCTGCCAGGATCTGGTCGAGCGGGCACAGTCGAATAAACTGGCATTGGAAGATTTGACGGGCGGATGCATGAACATCAGCAATCTCGGTGCGTTTGGGGTGGATTCATTTATTCCGATTGTTATTCCCGGCCAGTCGAGCATTCTTGGCGTGGGCACGATTCAGGATGTGGTGTTGCCGGTCGATCGAGAACCGGCGGTACGAAAGATCATGAACCTGACGCTGTCGGTTGATCACAAAGTCATCAACGGCGCCGAGGCCGCACAGTTTTTGGACTTCGTTAAAAAACTTCTCGAACACCCGGATGAACTGGCTTAGGATCTACGAAAAATTGCCCACGCTATTCGGCTGGTCCCGCAATCTTTCTCAATTTTTTCACAATCGCTTTGTTTGGGTCTTTTACTAATCCAAGTTTTTTGTGATACCTAAATGGAGATTCTTCTTTTGCCATTGCTTCCAATGCTATCTTTGCAAATTGTTTTGACGATGCAGTTTCACCTTT